>NZ_JBFBEY010000008.1:0-227931 GCF_040683875.1 Arthrobacter sp. NPDC093128 | reverse complement strand
CGCGACCCCCTCGCCCTGCGGCAGCGACTCGCCACAACCGTCGTCGAACGCGCCATCCGCACCGGCGTGGAACAACACGGCGGCGTCCAATTCGAACTGGTCACCAGGCATGAATGCGACGAGCGCTGTTCCGCCGACGCTCGCTGCCCCGGCGATGCTGCGAACAGTGACAGCGGCAGCAGTGACGCCAGCAAAGCCGACGCCAGCAACTAGGAGAGAATCGTGACCACACTCATTGAAAGCCGCCCCGCCGGCGCCGCGACCGGACCAGTGACGGCGGTTGCCGGCGCCGCGACGACCATCTCCAAGACCCGTCCGGCGGAATTTGTCCTTACCCTGGCCTGCCCCGAGCGGCCCGGCATCGTGCGGGCTGTCACCGCCTTCCTGGCCGACCGCGGGTTCGACATCGTGGAGCATCAGCAGTTCGATGACCACGTCAGCGGCAAGCTCTACCTGCGCACGGCCTTCACGGGGGGCGGCTCCGGTTCCGGCGACCGGGCACGTGCGGAGCTTGGCCAGGCCGCGGAAGGCCTGAGCGCCGAGTTTGAAGCGACAGCCAGCGAATTCGGCATGGACTTCACCATCCACGACGGCAAGCCCCAGCGGCTCCTGGTGATGGTGTCGAAGTTCGGGCACTGCCTCAATGATCTGATCTTCCGCTCGCAGGCTGGCAGCCTGGGCGCGGAGATCGCCCTCGTGGTTTCAAACCATGAGGACCTGCGCTCCATGGCCGAAACCGCCGGTCTGCCCTTTATCCATGTTCCGGTGACCCCCGGCACAAAGGCGGAGGCCGAGGGGCGGCTGCTGGACCTCGTTGCCGAGTACGATGTGGACCTTGTGGTCCTGGCCCGCTACATGCAGGTCCTGTCCAACGAACTGTGCACCCAGCTGCGCGGCCGGGCAATCAACATCCATCATTCGTTCCTGCCTGGCTTCAAGGGCGCTAAGCCTTACCACCAGGCCTACGACCGCGGCGTGAAACTGGTCGGTGCCACGGCACACTACGTGACGCCCGACCTGGACGAAGGACCCATCATCGAGCAGGAGGTTTTTCGCGTGGACCACAGCCTCGATCCGAACGCCCTGGTGACCGTGGGCCGGGACGCCGAATCACAGGCCCTATCCCGGGCTGTGAAGTGGCATTGCCAGCACCGCGTCCTACTCAACAACACCCGCACCGTCGTATTCCGCTAACGCGAACCAGGAGAACTACTTATGAGCGCATCACCACGCGTCGTCATCATTGGCGCCGGCATCGTCGGGACCAACCTTGCGGATGAACTGGCCAACCGGGGCTGGACCAACGTCACGGTTGTCGAACAGGGGCCGCTGGAACTGGCGGGTGGATCCACCTCGCACGCCCCCGGCCTGGTTTTCCAGACCAACCCGTCCAAGACCATGACGGAGTTCGCCAGCTACACCGTAGACAAGCTGCTCTCCCTCAGCGCCAACGGAGTGTCCTGCTTCAACCAGGTGGGGGGCCTGGAGCTGGCCACCACCGAAGCCCGCCTCGAGGATCTCAAGCGCAAGCTCGGCTACGCCACCTCCTGGGGAATCGACGGCCGGCTCATCGACGCGGACGAATGCGAGAAGCACTGGCCGCTGTTGAACAGCGGCGCTTTTGCCGATGGCCGCAAGGTCCTCGGCGGTCTCTACGTGCCCTCCGACGGCCTCGCCTCAGCCGCCCGTGCGGTCCAGCTCCTGATCAGCCGGACCCAGGAGGCCGGGGTGACCTACCTCGGTTCCACCACGGTCACCGGCATCGCGCAGTGGGCGGGCAGGGTCACCGGCGTCGAAACCTCCTCCGGTGTCATCCCGGCGGACATCGTGGTGTCCTGCGCCGGGTTCTGGGGCCGCGAGCTCGGCAAGATGGTGGGCATGAAGGTACCGCTGCTTCCCCTTGCCCACCAATACGTCAAATCCACGCCGGTGGCCGAGCTCGCCGGCAACAACGAGATGCCCAACGGCGCCAGCAAGCCCATCCTGCGCTACCAGGACCGCGATCTCTACTACCGCGAACACGGCGACCGGATTGGCATCGGCAGCTACGCCCACCGCCCCATGCCCGTCGACATGGACGCGCTGCCGAAGATCGGCGCCGGCGAGATGTCCGAGCACCGCATGCCATCCCGGCTGGACTTCACCCTCGAAGATTTCGCTCCTTCGTGGAATGACAGCCAGGACCTCCTGCCCGCACTGCACCGGGCGCAGATCGAGGACGGCTTCAACGGCATCTTCTCCTTCACTCCCGACGGGGGACCGCTCATGGGCGAGTCCCCCGACGTCGGGGGCTTCTTCGTGGCCGAGGCCGTCTGGGTCACCCACTCGGCCGGCGTCGCCAGGGCCATGGCCGAGCTGCTCATCGAGGGCCGGTCCCGCACCGACCTGCACGGCTGTGAGCTGACCCGCTTCGAGAAGGTTCAGACCAGCGACCAGTACGTCAGCGAAACGTCCCAGCAGAACTTCGTGGAGATCTACGACATCCTGCACCCGCTGCAGTCCAAGGAATCCCCCCGGGACCTGCGCGTCAGCCCGTTCAACGTCCGGCAGAAGGAGCTGGGAGCGTTCTTCCTGGAGTCCGCCGGCTGGGAGCGCCCGCACTGGTTCGAGGCCAACCGCGGCCTGCTCGAGGAGCTGCCGGCGGAATGGCAGGCGCCGGAGCGGGACGAGTGGTCCGCCATGTTCCACTCCCCCATCTCGGCGGCCGAGGCGTGGAAGACGCGCACCGCCGTCGGGCTTTATGACATGACGCCGCTGAAGCGGCTGGAGGTCAACGGACCGGGTGCCCAGGCGCTGCTGCACCGCCTGAGCACCGGCAACATTGCCAAGAAGCCCGGCGCCGTGACGTACTGCCTGCTGCTGGAGCACGACGGCGGCATCCGCAGCGATGTGACCGTCGCCCGCCTTGCGGAGGAACACTTCCAGCTGGGCGTTAACAGCAACGTGGACTTCGACTACCTGCGGGTCGAGGCCAGGAAGCAGTCGGCCGCGGATCCCGCCCAGTGGGTGCACGTCTCCGACATCACGGGCAGCACGTGCTGCATCGGGCTGTGGGGGCCGCTGGCACGTGAAGTGATCGGCAAGGTCAGCGGGGACGACCTCAGCAACGATGGCCTGAAATACTTCCGGACCAAAGAAATCTCGGTGGGCGGCATCCCGGTCACGGCCATGCGGCTCTCCTACGTCGGCGAGCTCGGCTGGGAGCTCTACACCACGGCGGAATACGGGCTGAAACTCTGGGACCTCCTCTTCGAAGCCGGGCGGGAACACGGCATCATCGCGGCCGGGCGCGGCGCATTCAACAGCATGCGGCTGGAGAAGGGCTACCGGCTGTGGGGCACCGATATGACCTCCCAGCACCACCCCTACGAGTCCGGCTTGGGCTTCTCGATTGCCAAGGACAAGGAAGGCTTCGTGGGCTGCGAGGCCCTGGCCGCCCGCAAGGAACAGCCGGCCACCCGGGCGCTGCGGTGCCTCACCGTGGACGACGGGACGTCCGTGGTGCTGGGCAAGGAACCCGTGTACGTCAACGGTGAAGCCGCGGGGTACGTCACTAGCGCGGCGTACGGCTACTCGGTGCGCAAGCCGATTGCCTACGCCTGGCTGCCGGCCGCTGTCTCCGTCGGTGATTCCGTGGAAGTGGAGTACTTCGGTGAGCGCATCGCGGCGACCGTCACGGCCGAACCGCTGTTCGATCCCGGCATGGAGCGGCTGCGCGGCTAACGCTCCAGCGCACCGTCCTGACCCCTTTTTGCGCCACAACGACGGCGACACACCGGCGAGTCCGGAGTGTCGCCGTCGTTCTCGGTTTAAAACAGGTCAACGGGGCCGGGGCCGCCGTCACGATCACCTCTTCATGCGGTTAATACCCTGCGTTGTGAACGCTCGCATTACGTTAGGAGAACGACCCATGGCCGCTTTGTTCGAACTGTTTATGGACGAGGACGACTGCTTCAGGTTCCGACTGGTCGCAGAGGATGGTGAGGTGATGCTCACTTCGGTGGCCTACGCGTATGAGGACGTCGCAATTGCCGGGATCTGGGCCATGCGGGAAGCAGCAGTCACCGGGAGCATCGTGGATCTCACCGACTTGAAGCCCACAGCCTGAGGAGTTTCGCCGGCATCGATCCGAGCCAGAATCGGCCAGAGCCCGCATCGATCCAGGCCAGTGAGATCGATCCAGGCCAGTGAGCCTAACTCAGTTCCGATCCGCTCTGTTGCTCGTACGCGGTGCGCAGCCCCGCCTTGGCGCGGATGAGCAACGCGGATACCGCATTGGGTTCGAGGCCCAGGATCGGTGCTATGTTTCGTGGCTTCTCGCCCATGACCTCGGCGTACCAGAGCACCGTCCGCCAGCGTTCCGGCAGGGAACGCATCGCAGCGGCGACGTGTTCCTGTTCGAACGCAGTCAGGACCGTCTCGAGTCCCTGGTCCTCGACAGGTCCCGGATCCAGGACTTCGTCGGGTGCAGGTTGCTCACGAACACGTTTGTTCCAGAACGTCATAGCCACGGAACGGATTGCGGTGCTCAGATACGGGCCAAACACGTCCGTAGGCCCGTAGCCGTTCCTGATTGCGCCAACAGCTTTGGCGAACGCGTCATGAAGCACATCCTCGGCCTCCTGGGCGCCGGACATAAGACCCCGGATGAACCGCAGCCCCGGCTCGCGGTGCCGTTCATACAGCACCGCCATGGACTCTGCGTCCCCGGCCCGGACGCCGGCAATCAAATCCGATTCATCGCCCCGGATACCGCCGGACGGCTCGTCGGCTGCACGGCGCAGATGCCCGCCCCCCGGTGAAACGTGCTCCATTGTTTCCATGTGGTTGCCTGCCCTCGATGCCGAAAAGCGAGAACGCGCTGCAAGCGCCTCACCCCATTTACCGCGGGCGGGCCTGTTTCATGACGCGGAAACCGAAATTGTTGTGAAAGCGTTTGCAGGAGGTGGCAGATCCGGGTCCAGGGGCCCGGCGCACAGTTGTCCGGCCCGCAGTTCTCCGTCACGGACTCCGGGCAGCACGGTTAGAACTCCGGGTGATTCCGCCGTCGCGGCGGGATCCTGATTACTGCGGAAGGATTCTTGTGATGCCGGACGGCCAGAAGACTTTGTCAACGCGTTCGATTGAGCTGCAGCGGGCTCGTCCCATATCTGAGCTGCGCCTGCCTTCACGGGCAGCAAACGGCCTCGCCCGGCACGGCGTGAACAGCATCGGACAGCTCATTGCACGCTCGCGGCAGGATCTAAAGAACGAGATTCACGGCCTAGGGATCGGCAGCATCCGTGACATTGAGGAAGCCCTGAAGCAGGAAGGCCTGAGCCTTGCCACCGCCGGAAGAACATCACGGTATAGCCGTCCACTCGGCCGGCATGCCAGGAATCACCACGCCTGGCTGGCTGGTCTGCCGATCTTGAAAGAGGCAGGCGGGGTTCAGTGAAGTATTGCCGATTTCCGCTGCCCGCTCCGGCCCGCACCGGCCGCGTGCCCCGCCAGCACCCGCCAAACAATTGCCGACTGGAAGATCGTGGCCGCCGATTCGTTTGCGGCTGGCAGCAGCGCCACTGCGGCGGGCCGTTCCTGCACGGGATCCCGGGGCCTGTCGGGAAGCCTGATCGCCGCTGACCGGTAAATTGGGGACCAATCAGCATACGCAGTAATTGGGGGGTGTTCGGTATGTCGGAAGGACCTGACGGGCGGCTGACCCTAACTGTGGGCCGGCGGGAGTTCGAGCAATTGAACCGTGAGTGGGCTGACTACGTCGCCGCGGCCAGTGCGGGATCAAGCCCGGTCGACCCGGTTCTCACCCTAAGGCGTACCGGCGGGGTCCTGCGTTCCCTGGACCTGTTGCTGGCTTCGATCGGCCGCGAGGACAGGCAGGCCCCATCCGAGTCCGAGCACCGCGGGTCGGAGCACCGCGGGTAGAGGCCGCCACCGTCACGCGCCGACTTGTTCATGTTTTTTATGACCAAAACGCCCTGAGCCCTTCATTAGGTGATTATGTGAGCGCTACCACATTTCCGCGCCAGCAGGAATTCGTCGTCCGCCCGGAGTCACTATGCCCACCCTTTGCCGTCAATCACGTGTCGTTTCCGTGAGCCGGGCAGTGCTGTGAAGGCCGCCGCAACCCCGCCGGACGGCGCGTCGGCGGATGCGGGAGCCGCCGCGGCAGAAGCTGAGGCGAGGCTCGTGCAGGACTGCCGGGAAGGCAAGACCGGGGCCGTTCTGGAATTGTTCAGTACCCACTGGGAATCGGCCTTGGCTTATGCCAACGTGCTGAGCAGATCGTCACATGATGCCGAGGATGTCGCCGCCACGGCATTCCTTAAGTCCCTCACCGCCATGCGACGCGGAAAAGGGCCAGACGGCCCGGTCAGACCATATCTCCTGAGGGCTGTCCGCACGGCGGCATGTGACCGCCATGCGTCCGCCGAGCATCCGTCAGGGCGAATCATCGAGCTGGCTGACGGCCAGAACACTGACGGACTCCTCAACGGCTCCAAGGAACACGACTTCGTCGCGGAGGCCTTCGCGACTCTCCCCCTTCGCTGGCAAAGAGTCCTGTGGTATGTCGAGATCGAAGGACTGAAGCCGCGCGAGGCCGCGCCACTTCTCGACGTCGCGCCCAACGCACTCTCCGCCCTCCTCCGGCGTGCCCGCAAAGGACTTCGTGAGGCCTATCTCCTGGTTTTTCTGCGCGACTCCGAAAGCCGCGGCTGCGACTCCATGCTGCGGATGTTGGCCGAATCCGCCCTCGACCGCACCACGGCGGCAGGCCAGGCCAAAGTCGACGGACACGTCCGCACGTGCCGGAACTGCCGGGTGGCACTCCGGGGTTTACGTGGTGTCCGTTCCAGAATGCAAGCTTTCCTGAACCCGGGCCTCCTGCCGGCGGCGCTCTCGCCACTCACCGCTGTCCGGATCCTCGAAATCCTGTCATCGCCGCCTCACTGTCCCTTGGGCCACATCGCGGAAACCATCAATGAATCTGCAGACGTTGCACGTTCGCTCTTCCAAGGGCTGAAAACAATTGGCGCATCGGCGGCGGTCGTCATCCTCATGATCCTGCCGGCAGCACCGAACGCTGCAACACCCGGGCTGGATCCTCCTGGCCTCCAAGGTGGTTGCGGCCCATACGGAACATCCGTCGGTTGCGTGCATCGTGCAGCCACCGCCCCGGATTACCTCCAGCTGCGGGCAGTGACCCGATCATCCCAATAGCGCGCAGCAATGGCGTCAGGTGGTCCTGACCGTCTTTTCGGCTAGCCCGCCGCGTAGGTTCTGGCTTCACGCTGAATAAGCCGCGTGAGCTTTTCGACCCGTTCAGACATGTACGTTCCGACCTGGAGCCGGTCGCCAGGCCAGCTGGAGGCCTCCCAGGAGTCTTCGAGGGCTTTGGCCAGGGCACGGGACAGGGAGTACACCTTCCACGAGTGCTTCACGTAGTGGAGGGCACGCCTCCGGTACTCGGGGCTTTGCCTCAACAGCTGGACGGCGGCGCGCGCCAGGGCTTCGCCCAGCAGCTTTTCGCCGACTTGAATATTTTCCATGCGGACCTTCACCATCCCCAGTGCGCGGACAAGATCTTCCTTGAACTGTTCCCTTCGAGTGTCGCGAAAGCAGCTCAGCATCGGCTCAAGCCAATGCAAGGATTGGCTCAAGACCCGGCCGCGGGTCCACTCTGTTGCCTCATGTCAATACCTCCGGGAAGGGGCATACGTTGCGTCTTTGGAAAACCTCCGGTTGGGTCGGCGGTTCCAGTCCTCGTTCACGGGTGGTTTGGCCGGTGCAGGCTGTTTGGCGGTGGCGAGGGTTTCGAGCCGGCCGGTGAGGGATAGGATCTGCCGGGACAGCGCCGCTGGCTTCACTTTCCGGTATTCGGTGTTCATGCGGGTTACCGCCTTCTTGTCAGTACGAGAGTCGGCGGCGGTGCGCTGGTGCGGGGTGGCCGGCGCATCATGGGTCTTTGTCACTTTGGCCCCGTGGCGGGTCTTGGAGACGAGCTTTTGTTGCGGAAGCAGGTAGTTGGTGAAGGTACGGTCCAGCTCCCAGATCTGGTTCAGCAGATCCAGTTCCGCGGCGGTGTCGTATCGCAGGTAGCCGACCAGTTCGCGGACCCTGGACCAGTTTTTCTGTTCGACGTGGGCCCCGTCGTTCTTGTTATACGGGCGTGAGCGGGTGAACGTGATCCGTTGTTCCTGGCAGAAGTCGAAAAGGTCGTTATTGATGAACTCCCCACCGTTGTCCGAATCGATGCCGATTACCGGGAACGGGAAGGCAGAGATAGCTTGCTTGAGGGCAGCGAAGACGTGCTTCTGGGCTTTGTTGGGCACCGACCTGTTCACCGTCCACCCGGTTGCGATGTCCGTGACCGTGAGCGTGAAACAGAACTGCCCGGAGCTGTTCGACCCTTCGTGACCGACCAGATCGATCTCCACAAAGCCCGGAACCGCGTCATCCCACTGCGCCCAGGTGCGGATCGGAATCTGGGACTTCAGCAGCGATCCGGGTTTGGTGTGGGACCGTCCACGCGGCAGCAGCTTGGCCCGTTCCCCGGCCAGGCGCCTGTCGATCGTCGCCGCGCTCATCCGCCCGAGCAACTCCGCCTGGGCATCCGTGATGTCCAGGGCCTTCTCATTGCGCAGCATCGGGACGAGCTCGGGCATTATGGCTGCCAGCAACTTCCCGGCCGGCGCCCGCAGCACCGCCCAGCAGAGCACCAGAGCGGGTTGCAGATCCGCGCCGTATACGGGTCTCCGGCCAGGTCTCACCGGTTTGGGACGGGGAGGGTCAAGAGCGTGCCGAAGCACCGCCCTGGCATGGTCCCGATGCCAGCCGGTCAGCTCCACGACCTCGTCCAGGATCCTTCCCTTCCGGACCCTGTCACCGGCCCGATAGGACCTGGCCGGCTGCTTCGTCACGGCCTTCCGCTCAGCCATCGTCAATCCCATCCACCCGGCGTAACCCCGTAAGCATCCGCCCGCAACAGCCGGCCCAGCCGGAGGATTATTAATGAGGCAACGTATCCCCCTTCGCGGAGGTTATTTACGAGTCAACGCGAGATCTGGCATCACGGTGTAGCTAGGCGTAGCGTCATCTAGACAGACAAAGGGCGGCGTCGCTGGATTGCGGCAGGGCCACATTTGTGGCCGGGCGCCGCCTCAGCGGTGTCAATCCACTGAAGGAGTCGGCGATGGCCGGATGGAACGCGGATACAGCTGCCGGGCCATTGGGGTCCGGAACCGTCACGCTGGTGGAAGGTTCATCATTCTGTATCTCTTCGGCCAACGGGGACATCCATCCGGAACACCCTCACGGGGTTTTCCATGAGGACACCCGGATCCTGTCCCGCTGGAACCTGACCGTCAACGGCCAGTCCATCGAGCCGCTGGCGGCGGAGACGAAGGAGCCGTACCGCGCTTTGTTTGCAGGCCGTGTGCCCCGTTCGGACGGGTACGCGGACAGCCCGCTGATCGTGGAGCGGCTGCGGGAAGTCGGTGCGGGAATCCTGGAAGTGATCACCATCAGGAACTACTCGTCCGACGCGGCAGAGTGCGTGGTGGAACTGAGTGTTGAAGCCGATTTCGCGGACCTCTTCGAGGTCAAGGAGGCCCGGATCCAGCGGCGCTGGGAAGAAAACCGCGAGCCGGACGGTGACACGCTGACCATCCGGGCTGCCTGGGAGGATGTCCGAAAAGGAGTCGTCGTCAACGCAGGTGGCGCCGACATCGAAGCGGAGGCCCTGACCTACCGGACGGTCATCCCGCCGCACGGAGAGTGGAACACCTGGGTCAGCGTTGTACCCAAGGTGGACGGTACGGGCCCCGCTGAGCCGTTCGCCCACTCTGCTGCCGGTGAACTGTCCCCCCGCGACCTGCGGCGGCAGGCATGGGTGTCCAAGATTCCCGTGCTGCACATGGGCAACCGCTCCATCGAACGGACCATCCGCCGCAGTTACGACGACCTGGGCGCCCTGCGGATTGAGGATCCGCGGCACCCGGACCGGATCGTCGTGGCTGCCGGTGCGCCCTGGTTCATGACGCTTTTCGGACGCGACTCGCTGTTTGCCTCCATCATGTCGATGCCTGTAGACCCGTCCCTCGCCCTGGGCACCGTGCAGACGCTGGCCGACCGCCAAGGCAAGGCGGTGGATGTGATGAGCGAGGAGGAGCCCGGGAAGATCCTGCACGAAGTCAGGCTCGACGTCTCCAGCGGGCTGGCGCTGGGGGGAAAGTCGTCCTACTACGGCAGCGTCGACGCCACGCCGCTGTTCCTGATAGTCCTCGGCGAGGTGAGCCGCTGGGGCTTTGGTGCGGAGACCATTGCCGCGCTGCTGCCCCATGCGGACCGGGCGATGGAATGGATTCGGAACTACGGGGACCGCGACGGCGACGGGTTCGTCGAATACGCGCGCCTCAACGAACGGGGCCTGATCAACCAGGGTTGGAAGGATTCGTGGGACGGCGTCAATTTCGCCGACGGCCGCATGGCCGAGGGGCCGATCGCGTTGTGCGAGGTGCAGGGGTATGTCTACGGCGCGTACATGGCGAGGTCGTGGTTGGCGTACGACGCCGGTGACGAGGCTCTGGCCACTGACCTCCGGGACCGCGCGGCACGGCTGAAGAAACAGTTCAACGAACAGTTCTGGATGCCCGAGCGCGGTTACTATGCCATCGCGCTGGACGGCAACAAGCGTCAGGTCGATGCATGCGCGTCCAACATGGGCCACTGCCTGTGGAACGGCATCATCGACGAGGACAAGGCGCCGCTGGTGGTGCAACGGCTGATGTCACCGGAAATGTTCAGCGGCTGGGGAGTGCGGACCCTGGCAACCGATATGGGCGCCTATAATCCTGCCAGCTACCACAACGGCTCGGTCTGGCCGCACGACAATGCGATCATCCAGGCCGGCCTCCTCCGCTACGGGTTCGTGGAGGAGGCGCAGCGGATCTCCACGGCCCTGCTGGACGCGGCCGGGTATTCGGAGGGGCGGCTGCCCGAACTGTTCTGCGGCTTCGACCGGCAGCACTTCACCGCTCCCGTGCCCTACCCCACCGCGTGCTCGCCCCAGGCATGGGCGGCCACCACGCCGATCTATCTCGTGACGAACCTGATGCGCTACAACCCCCACGTTTCCGAGGGCGGGCTGTGGATGGACCCCGTGCTGCCGGAATCCTACGGGGACCTCCACATCACCAACGCGCCCATGGCCGGCGGCCGCATCACCATCGACGTTTCCGGCTCCGAAGCGACCATCCAGGGTTTGCCCGAGGGCATGGTCCTCCACCACGGAACCCGCCCCTGGATGTCCGACCTGGTGCAGAAGGCCAGGATGCCCACGAAGGACTAGGCCTCAGCCTCGTGCGGCACGAACCGGACGAACATGGCCTTGAACCCGGGGGTGTTGGATTCCCTGGCCACGTTTTCCTTGTGGACCAGGGCGTTGGCCTCGGGGAAGTACGCAGCGGCACAGCCCTTCGCCGTCGGGTAGGCCACCAGCCGGAACTTGTCCGCCTGCCGGTCGATCCCGCGGAAGGTGCTCACCACGTCCACCAGGTCCCGGTCACGGAAACCGAGCTCGGTGAGGTCCTCGGGGTGCACCAAAATCACCCGGCGGCCGTCCGAGATCCCGCGGTACCGGTCATCCAAGCCGTAGAACGTGGTGTTGTACTGGTCATGGCTGCGCATCGTTTGGAGCACCAGGTGGCCGTCCGGCGGAGTCAGGTATTCCAGCGGGCTGACCGTGAAGCGTCCCCGCCCGATGTCCGTTTTGAAGGACCGGGTGTCGCGCGGCGGATTGGGCAGCACAAAGCCGTTCCCGGTCCGGACCCTGGCGTTGAAGTCCTGGAAACCCGGGATGACGCGGGAGATGTGATCCCGGACGACGTCATAGTCCGCGGCCATGGCCTTCCAGTTGACCGGATGGTCCTCGCCGAAGGTGGCATCTGCCATCCGGGCGATGATTACAGGTTCGGCGAGGAGGTGCTCGGAGACCGGCTGGAGCCTGCCTTGGGTGGAGTGAACCACGGACATGGAATCCTCCACGGACAGGAACTGGGCGCCGCCCGGGTGCTTGTCATCCTTGTCCGTCCGGCCCAGCGTGGGCAGGATGAGCGAGGTGCGCCCGTGCACCACGTGGGAACGGTTCGGCTTGGTGGACACGTGCACCGTCAGGCCGATCCGCTGCATCCCGGCCTCCAGCATCTCCGTGTCGGAGCAGGCCAGCGAGAAGTTGCCGCCCATGGACACAAAGACATCCACGTCGTCGCGCTCAAAGGCCTCCATGGCCTCCACGGCGTCAACGCCGTGGCCGCGCGGGGACTGGATTCCAAACTCCTTGTCGAGGGCCTCCAGGAGCCATTCCTTGGGCTTCTCCCAAATGCCCATGGTCCGGTCGCCCTGGACGTTGGAGTGCCCGCGGACCGGGCAGGCCCCGGCCCCGGGTTTGCCGAAGTTGCCCTGCAGGAGCAGGACGTTGACCATTTCCTTGATGGTGTCCACCGAGTGCGGCTGCTGCGTCACGCCGAGGGCCCAGCAGAAGATCGTGGCCTTGGACCGGATCAGCATTCCGGCGACGTCCTCGATCTGCGCCCGGGCCAGGCCGGTGGCCTTCTCGATTTCGTCCCAGTCCAGCGTCTTGCGGGCATCGCGGTACGCGTCGAAGCCGTCCGTCTGCGCGTCGATGAAGGAGCGGTCGACGACGGTGCCGGGGTTCCGTTCCTCCTCCGCCAGGAGCAGGTGGCCGAGGGCCTGGAACAGTGCCAGGTCACCGCCCACCTTGATCTGCAGGTACTCGTCGGCCAGCGGCGTGCCGCCGCCCACCACACCCGAAACGGTCTGCGGGTCCCTGAAGTTGAACAGTCCGGCCTCGGGCAGCGGGTTCACCGCCACGACTTTGCCGCCCTTGTCCTTGCACTCCTTCAGCGCCGAGAGCATCCGCGGATGATTCGTGCCGGGGTTCTGCCCGACCACAAAGATCAGCTCGGAGTCGTGGATGTCGTCCAGCGAGACGGTGCCCTTGCCGATGCCGATGGTCGGATTCAGCGCCGAACCGGAGGATTCATGGCACATGTTGGAGCAGTCCGGCAGGTTGTTGGTGCCCAGTGCCCGGGCGAACAGCTGGTACATAAACGCCGTCTCGTTGGCTGTGCGCCCCGAGGTGTAGAAGACGCAACGGTCCGGCGTGGAGGCACGGACATGCTCGCCGATGAGTTCGAAAGCGTCCGCCCAGGAAATCGGCGAATAGTGCGTCTCGCCTTCGCGGATCACCACCGGCTCGCTGAGCCTGCCCTGGTTGCCCAGCCAGTACTCGGTCTTCCCCCTCAGCTCCGCGATGGAATGCCTCGCCCAAAACTCCGCCCCGACCGTGCGCAGGGTGTTCTCCTCCGCCACCGCCTTGGCGCCGTTCTCGCAGAACTCGGCCACCTTGCGCTTCTTGTCCGATTCGGGCCACGCGCAGCCCGGACAGTCGAAGCCGCCGCGCTGGTTCAGGCGCAGCAGCGACTGGGCCGTCCGGGACACCCCGGCCTGCGCCACGGCACGCTCCAGCGCCACCATCACGGCCTTCACGCCCGCCGCCTGCGTCTTCGGCTTATGGACTTCCAGTTCGTCCTCGTTGATGTCCGCAACGGGAGCCGGCTGCCTGCCGAACTTCAGGGGCACGCCTTTCATTGGCTGACCCTGGCCAGCGTCTCCCGCTCCGCCCCGATAGTGGTGCCGTCGCCGTGGCCGGTGCGCACCACTGTCCGTGCGGGCAGCGTCAGCAGCCGTTCGCGGATGGAGGTGAGGATGGTCGGGTAGTCGCTGTAGGACCGGCCGGTGGCGCCCGGTCCGCCGTTGAACAGTGTGTCCCCGGTGAAGACCGTGCCCTCCTCCTCGAGGTGGAAACAGGTGGACCCCGGCGAGTGGCCCGGCGTGTGGATCGCCCGAAGGGTCGCCCCGCCCACCTGGAACACGTCGCCGTCGGCCAGGTAACGGTCCGGCTTGGCATCCGGATAGACCTGCTCCCAGAGCATCAGGTCGTCAGGGTGCAGGTAGACCGGCGCGTTCACGGCTTCCGCCACGGCACGTGCGGCGCCGATGTGGTCGTTGTGCGCGTGCGTGAGCAGGATGGCCAGGACCTTCCGGCCACGGACCTGGTTGATGATCGCCGCGGCGTCATGCGGGGAATCGATGATGACGCATTCTTCCTCGTTCCCCACGACCCAGACGTTGTTATCCACGTCCCAGGTACCGCCGTCGAGCGAAAACGTCCCCGAGGTGACCAGGTTTTCGATGGCGACGCTCATGCGGACACCGCCGTGACAGCCTCTGCGGACGTGACGGTCGCGGCAGCCGGGCGGATCTCCACGACGGACCGCAACACCTTGCCCTCGTGCATCTTGCCGAAGGCCTCTTCCACCTGGTCGATGGTGATGCGTTCGGTGACGAACGCGTCCAGGTCCAGGTTGCCCAGCTTGTACTGCGCCACCAGCATCGGGAAGTCCCGGGACGGCAGGCAGTCCCCGTACCAGGAGGACTTCAGGGATCCGCCGCGGCCAAAGACATCCAGCAGCGGCAGCTCAAGCAACATGTCCGGCGTCGGAACGCCCACCAGCACCACACGGCCGGCGAGGTCGCGGGCGTAGAACGCCTGCTTGTACGTTTCGGGCCGGCCTACGGCCTCGATCACGACGTCGGCACCGTTGCCGCCGGTCAGCGCCCGGATGGCCTCGATCGGGTCTTCCTTGCTGGAATCCACCCCGTGGGTGGCACCGAGGGACTTCGCCATCTCGATCTTGTTGGCGTCGATGTCCACGGCGATGATCGTGGTGGCGCCGGCCAGCTTGGCGCCGGCGATGGCGGCGATGCCCACACCGCCGCAGCCGATCACGGCGACCGATTCGCCGCGCTTGACCTCACCGGTGTTGATGGCGGCGCCGATGCCTGCCATCACTCCGCAACCGAGCAGCCCGACGGCGGCGGGATCGGCGTCCTCGTCAACCTTGGTGCACTGCCCGGCGGCGACGAGGGTCTTCTCGGCGAAGGCGCCGATGCCCAGCGCCGGAGTGAGCTCCGTGCCGTCCTCGAGCGTCATCTTCTGCGTGGCGTTGTGTGTGTTGAAGCAGTACTGCGGCTGGCCCTTGGCGCAAGCACGGCACTCCCCGCAAACAGCGCGCCAGTTCAGGATCACCCGGTCCCCCGGAGCCACGTCGGTGACGTCCGGTCCGACAGCGCTGACCACACCGGTGGCCTCATGACCCAGCAGGATGGGGAAATCGTCAGTGATTCCGCCCTGCTTATAGTGCAGGTCCGTGTGGCAGACACCGCAGGTAAGGATGTCCACCAGGGCCTCACCCGGCCCGGGATCCGGCACCAGGATGGTCTCAAGCGAGACCGGCGCGTTCTTTTCCTTGGCAATGACAGCCTTTACTTTGTGAACCATGATTCCTGTGTTCCTTTCCTGAGCCCCGCGGGACTCTTTGGCAACGGCACCCGTTGCCAATCTAGCCGACTCGCTGCGGATCCAAATCCTCTTCCAGCCGCTGGTTGCCGCTGACCGCGGTCTTGACACCCTCAACCCGGACCGGCCGACGCTTGGAGCATTCGGCGGAGACACAATCCTTCGCAGAATTGCGCATTACACAACATGGTGCACATAGCGCGTACTTGAAAAATATGTCAGGCGTCACACGGGGGTGTCAATAGATCGCCCGAGTGCTGCGTCGCGGCGCCAGGAGTGGCTACCGCCCCGGGAGCTTTTGCCGCAACACAGTCGCTTCAAGCGCAACATATGCCCACACACTCCATATGGGTCCCCGGCCGATCACACGCGCCATCCTCGCAACCTTGTAGCCCGCATCTATTGACTGTGTCACACATCACGCCTAATCTGGTGCAACAGCGTTGCGGTGAATGCAACCATTAACACTTGGTGGATACATGAGTAACGAAACTTCCTTTCCCGCTCTTGCGGGAGGCCCGGGCGCGGAGCAGGCTGGCGAGCATGAAGGCAGCCGCGCCGGCCGTAGTACGTTGAGCGGCCAGAATTTCCAACCTGCTGACAACGGCGTCAGCAAGGACACGCGCCGCAGAGTGATCGCGGCAAGCTTCATCGGCAACTTCGTCGAATGGTTCGACTACGCCGTTTACGGCTACCTGGCCGTCACGATCGCGACCGTCTTCTTCCCTGGTTCAGATCCCCAGACGGGGCTGCTGCTGACTTTCGCCCTGTTCGCGATTTCCTTCCTCGTCCGCCCGCTCGGAGGGTTCGTCTGGGGCCACATCGGTGACAGGGTGGGCCGGCGGACCGCCCTCTCCCTCTCCATCCTGATCATGTCCGGTGCGACGTTCTGCATAGCGCTCATTCCGGGCTACAGCACCATCGGTATCTGGGCTCCGATCCTGCTTCTGATCATCAGGGTGGTACAGGGCTTCTCAGCCTCGGGCGAGTACGCCGGAGCATCAGCCTTCCTGGTCGAGTACGCCCCCGCAAACAAGCGCGGCGTCTACGCCGCCGTGGTTCCCGCGAGCACCGCAGCAGGCCTGCTCCTCGGTTCACTGATTGCGGGTCTGTTGACCGTCCTGCTCAGTTCCGACGCGATGCAAAGCTGGGGCTGGCGCCTGCCGTTCCTGCTGGCTGCCCCGATGGGACTCATCGGACGCTACATCCGCACCAAGCTGGAAGATACCCCGGTGTTCCGCGAATTGGCAGCGGAGGACGAGGCCGTCAAAGCGCCCGTTTCAAGCCTGTTCCGGAACCACTGGCGGCAGCTGCTGCAGGCCGTCGGAGCTGTGCTGCTGAACGCCGTCGGCTTCTATGTGATCCTCAGCTACATGCCCACCTATCTGTCTTCAGAGCTGGGCCTCGGGGAGACTGAATCCTTCCTGGCCACCACCATCGCGTTGCTCACTTACATCGGATTCATCTTCCTGACGGGGATGCTCTCGGACCGTTACGGACGCAAGAAGGTGCTCATCGCTGCCTCCGTGAGCTTCATCCTGCTCACCGTGCCCGCGTTTGCACTGCTGGGAACCGGGAATTTCCTGGTGATCGTCCTGGTCCAGATCCTGTTGGGCGCCATGCTCACGCTCAACGACGGGACCCTCCCCAGCTTCCTGGCCGAAATGTTCCCCACCCGTGTCCGCTACAGCGGCTTCGCGGTCAGCTTCAACCTCTCCAACGCCCTTTTCGGCGGCACGGCCCCGTTCATGGCAACGCTGCTGATCGCCGCGACCGCCAGCGATCTGGCGCCGGCCTGGTACCTCGTCGCTGCGGCGGTCATTTCCCTGATCGCCGTCGCGCTCTCCAGGGAAACCTGCAAAGAACCGCTGCGCCACGAATAAAGACTTCCTTCCACGTCAAGTAACAGCACCACAGAAAGGCACCACCATCATGACCACCACAGCATCCGAGAACGCAACGTCCGTCGCCGCACTGGAGCGACTCAAAGTCCTGGAGAACGGCGAAAAGGTCAAGCTGACGTTCTCCGATACCGAGTTCGAGCGCCGCCTCGCCGGCCTGCGCCGGATCATGGCAGAGAAGGACCTGGACGCCGTCGTCCTGACCAGCTACCACTCGATCAAGTACTACTCCGACTTCCTTTTCACGACCTTCGGCCGCTCCTACGCCATGGTGGTGACCAAGGACGACACCGTCACCGTAACGGCCAACATCGACGCCGGGATGCCGTGGCGCCGTAGCTTCGGCGACAACATTGTCTACACGGACTGGCGCCGGGACAATTACATCTTCGCCATCCAGGAAGTCCTGCGCACCCGCGGCATCAACGCCCGCCGGATCGGCGTCGAGGACGACTCGCTGCCGCTGGACAACCGCAACAAGATCCAGGCCGCCTTCTCCGGCGCCACCCTGGTGGATGTGGCCCAGGCCGCCATGCGCCAGCGGATGATCAAGTCCGCCGAGGAGATCGAGGTCATCAAGCACGGTGCGCGCATCGGCGACCTCGGCGGCGAGGCCATCCGCAACGCCATCACCGCGGGCATCACCGAGTACGAGGTCGCCCTGATCGGCACCGAGGCCATGGTCCACGAGATCGCCCGGACCTTCCCGGATTCCGAGATCCGGGACACCTGGGTCTGGTTCCAGTCCGGCATCAACACGGACGGCGCACACAACTGGGCCACCACCCGCAAGATCCAGGAACACGACATCCTGTCGCTGAACTGCTTCCCCATGACCTCGGGCTACTACACGGCCCTGGAACGCACCTTGTTCTACGGCGAACCGGATGCCCGCTCGCTGGAGCTCTGGAACATCAACGTGGAGGTCCACAAGCGCGGCCTCGAACTCATCAAGCCCGGCGCCGTCTGCAAGGACATCGCTGCCGAACTGAATGAGATCTACGTCGGACACGGCCTCCTGGCCAATCGGACCTTCGGTTACGGGCACTCCTTCGGCGTCCTCAGCCACTACTACGGCCGGGAAGCCGGGCTGGAGCTCCGCGAGGACATCGACACCGTCCTTGAGCCCGGCATGGTGGTTTCGATGGAACCGATGATCACGGTCCTGGACGGCCAGCCCGGTGCCGGCGGCTACCGCGAGCACGACATCCTGGTGGTCGGCGAGGACGGCGCGGAGAACATCACCAAGTTCCCGTTCGGTCCGGAATACAACATCATCGGGGCATAACGGCACCACAACCTGACCCTGCCGGAAGCGGCGCCACGTCCTCCGTGGCGCCGCTTTCCGGCTCACATACGGAATGATGGTGCACACCATGACCTCTGCAGAAGCTCCCGAAACCAGCAGCAACGGCGACGCCAAGGGCACGTCCGTCATCGTCAACGCCATCGCAGTACTGCGAAGCTTTACCGCCGACGAGCCACTCCTCGGCGTCACGGAGATCGCCAACCGCGTCGGCCTGCACAAAAGCACCGTTTCCCGCATCCTGGCAACGTTCGAGCAGGAACACCTGGTGGAGCGCGATCCGGAGACCCGCAGGTTCCGCCTGGGCCTGGGCCTCATCGCCGTCGCCGGCCCTCTGCTGGCCGAACTCGAGGAGCGGCGTGTGGCGTACCCCGTCCTGCGCGAACTCACCGAGCAGACCGGCGAAACCAGCGCGCTCATGGTGTGGAACGGGTCCGAATCGATGTGCGTCGAACAGATCGCCAGCCATCACCAGATCAAGCACACCACCCCGCTGGGCGCCCGGTACAAGGATGCGCTCAGCGCCTCCGTCCAGGTCTTCCTCGCCGCGGAACCCGCCGAACGCGTACGCGTGCTGCTCAAGAGCGGCGAAATTTCCTATCCGGGCCTGGACGACACCAGCCTCGAGGCCTACCTGATCCGGCTGGGCGACGTCGCCCGGCGCGGCTGGGCCACCAATTACGGCGAATCCTCACTGGACGAAGTGGGTCTGGCCGCCCCCGTCTTCGACCACCGGGGCGACATCGTGGCGGCGGTCCTCATCCCTGCGCCGCGCTTCCGGGTATCCCCGGACACGCTGCAGCGCCTCGGGGAGTCCTGCAAGGCAGCCGCGGACCGCGTCACGGCCCGCCTCGGCGGGGCATCCCCGGCGCAGGCCTGAACCCGGGCGCTCTCGGGATGCGCAGGTCGTGGCTGACCCGGCCGGCGAATTCGGCGAGCTTGCGGTTGCTGCTCTCCAGTTCGGCCAGGGCCTGGTGGAGCTGCAGCGTCCGGTGCTGCAGTTCCAGCACTTCCACGACCTGCGCCGCCAGGACATCCAGCATGGCGATCTGTTCGGCGGAGATTCCCGCCGGCACATCGGAGAACACGCACAGGGAGCCGAGCGCGAAACCCGAACCGGTCCGCAGTGGCGCGGAGGCGTAGAAGCGGACGCGCGCGATTTCGCCGGTCACAAAGGGGTTGTCCGCGAATCTCGGATCGGCTGCGGCATCCGGCACGACGGTGGTGAGGTCCTGCTGGAAAACCTTGGCGCACATCGAGTCCTCACGTGCGCACAGTCCGGGTTCCAGCCCCGCTGCCGCCAGCTGGACCTGCTGTGCGGGGGTGATGATGTTGACCACGCCGAAGGGCACACCGCAGAGCTTGGCGGCCAGGTCCACCAGGAAATTCAGGGCCCGCGCGGCGCTGGCGCTGGGAGTGTCCGCGGCGGCGTAAGGAACCTCTGCGGCGGCTACCGAATCCGGACCATCAGGAAGCAGCCCGTACTCCGCGAGCACTGAACGACGTTTCAGGTCGGTATCAGGAAAACTGCGCGCGTCGGTATGAGCCATTAAGGTCCTTCCCCAGTTCAGGACAGCCGGCCGAGGCGCCGCGGTCCCCCCAGCAGGAGTCTAGCGGAGCCGGTGGCTTCCATCCGGGGTGCGGTAATCTCTTGACACCGGTACTGAAGCTCCGGTTGACTATTACGCATGCTGAAATAACAGTTCCATGATGTGGAATGCAGCGCAGCTGTTGCGGCCAGTATGGAGCCACAGCGCACAACTGCAGCGGGGCACTCCCTTTTCCGCATAGCCGACGCCATGGATGCCAGCATTTGCACGAGGGATGAACAAGCATGCAGCTTGCCGTATTCAACGGGGCGGACCGCGCGGAAGTCACCGCGGCACTTCGCCCCTGCATCGATGTCCAGCGCTGGGTGGACCAGATCGCGGACGCCCGGCCGTTCGCCAGCAGCCAGGCCCTGTTGGACTTCGCCCGCGACGCGGCCGCCCCGTTCACACCGTACGAGGTGGAGTCCGCAATGGCGCACCACCCGCGGATCGGGGAACGGCCCACGGCCGCCACTACCGAGGCATCCATGTCCCGTTCGGAGCAGGCCGGAGTGGATCCGGCGGACACGGACGTGACCACGGCACTGGCCGAGGGGAACCGCGCCTACGAGGAGAAGTTCGGCCGGGTCTTCCTGATTCGCGCCGCAGGACGCACCGCCCCGGAAATCCTGGCTGCGCTCCACGAACGGCTTACCCACACCCCCGACCAAGAAGACGCCATAGTGGCCCAGCAGCTGCGCGAAATCGCCCTGCTCCGGCTCGAAGGAGTGATCAGCGAATGACCGTTTCACAGGTGACCACCCACATCCTGGACACCGGGGCCGGGCGCCCGGCCGCCGGCGTCGCCGTCGGGCTTTACGCGCGCGACGGCGGCGGCTGGAACCTCGTTGCTTCGGGCACCACCGATGGCGACGGCAGGGCGAAGGACCTCGGTCCGGAGCTCCTCCCCGCCGGGACGTACCGGCTGAACTTCGCCACGGGGGCCTATTACGAGGGCCTGGGCACGGCCACCTTCTTCCCGGAGGTGGACCTGGTGTTCTCCGTGTCCGACGCCGGCGAGCACTACCACGTGCCGCTGCTCCTGAGCCCGTTCGCCTACTCGACGTACCGCGGCAGCTAACCCAACCAAATCCCCGGGCAGTAGGCTAGAAGGCATGGCTTCTGAAGACACCCCCGCCGAGCGGCGCGAAATCACCGTCCGCCGGGCGCCCAAATACGTGCCGTTCCTCATACTGGGCGGCCTCGTGGGCATCATCGTGGCGGGGGTCATTGCGTTTGCGCTGCCCGGGGACCCGAGTTACGAACCCAGCTCCGTCTTCGGCTTCTTCCTGGTTCTTTTCGGCGCCGGCGGCGTGATTCTGGGCGCAATTGTCGCGCTCCTGCTGGACCGGCTCAGCGTCCGGCGCGCCGAACACGCCGTCGTCGAAGCCGTTCCGGAAACCGGGCCCGGCAGCGATCCGGCCGACGGCGCCGGCAACGGCACCACGGCCGGCAGTCAGTCATAAACGGGCGCCCGGAAAAGTCCTACCCCATCACGTGAGATAATCGACCAGTGGCACGCGGCGATGGAAAACTTTCTCATGATCTTCTCCCTGGCGAAAAAGGCCCTCAGGACGCTTGTGGCGTCTTTGGGGTCTGGGCACCAGGTGAGGAGGTAGCAAAACTCACCTATTACGGGCTGTATGCACTGCAGCACCGCGGTCAGGAGTCGGCTGGCATAGCAACCAGCGACGGCAAGCGGATCAACGTCTATAAGGACATGGGCCTCGTGTCCCAGGTCTTCGACGAGACCACGCTGAACACCCTGACCGGGCACCTGGCCGTCGGCCACTGCCGCTATTCCACTACCGGCGCCAGCCACTGGGCCAACGCCCAGCCCACGCTTGGCGCAACCGCCACGGGTACCGTGGCCCTGGCCCACAACGGCAACCTCACCAACACCGCCGAGCTCAACGCCATGATCATTGAGCGCAACGGCGGCCAGCTCAGCGGCGAAATGAAGCAGGGCAACACCTCGGACACCGCCCTGGTCACGGCACTGCTGGAGGGCGAAGAGGGCAAGTCCCTCGAACAGACCGCCATTGAGCTGCTGCCCAAGATCAAGGGCGGCTTCTGCTTCGTCTTTATGGACGAGGGCACCCTCTACGCCGCGCGTGACACCTATGGCATCCGCCCGCTGGTCCTCGGCCGGCTGGAACGCGGCTGGGTGGTTGCCTCCGAGCAGTCGGCCCTGGCCACCGTTGGTGCCAGCTTCATCCGTGAAATCGAACCCGGCGAGTTCATCGCCATCGACGAAGACGGCGTGCGGTCCCAGCGCTTTGCGGAGCCGACGCCGGCGGGTTGCGTTTTCGAATACGTCTACCTCGCCCGCCCGGACGCCGCCATCGCGGGACGCTCCGTGTACGAATCCCGCGTGGAGATGGGCCGCCAGCTGGCCCGCGAAAACACCCAGGAAGCGGACATCGTCATCCCGGTCCCCGAGTCCGGCACCCCCGCCGCCGTGGGCTACGCTGAGGAATCCGGCATCCCGTTCGCGCACGGCTTCGTCAAGAACTCCTACGTGGGCCGCACGTTCATCCAGCCGTCGCAGACGCTGCGCCAACTGGGCATCCGGCTCAAGCTGAACGCCCTCGAGTCCGTCATCCGCGGCAAGCGCGTTGTGGTGGTGGATGACTCGATCGTCCGCGGCAACACCCAGCGCGCCATCGTCCGGATGCTCCGCGAGGCCGGCGCCGCCTCCGTGCATGTGAAGATCTCCTCCCCGCCGGTGCAGTGGCCCTGCTTCTACGGCATCGACTTCGCCTCCCGCGCGGAGCTGATCGCCAACGGCGCCACCATCGAGGAAATCTCCCAGGCCATCGGGGCCGACTCGCTCGCCTACATTTCCGAAGACGGCATGATCGACGCCACGCGGCAGCCGCGCGAACGTCTCTGCACTGCCTGCTTCACCGGCCAGTACCCCATCGAGCTTCCCGGCGCGGACAAGCTCGGCAAGAACCTGCTGGAGCGCACGGACCTCGGCGGGCTGCCCGCCGCCGCAGGATCCGCCGCCGCAGGATCCGCCGCCGCTCCGGCTGGTGCGGCGGTTGCTGTTGACGCGGACGAGGACCCGGCCGGCAAGCCGGGCGCCACGGGCTGCGATCCGGGACCGGACGCCGAGTTCGAGAACCTGCTGACCGACGCTGACCGTCTGACCTCTGACAAGAAAGAGTCCGTATGACTTCCGCATCACCC
The DNA here is from genome assembly GCF_040683875.1 of Arthrobacter sp. NPDC093128. Taxonomy (NCBI): domain Bacteria; kingdom Bacillati; phylum Actinomycetota; class Actinomycetes; order Micrococcales; family Micrococcaceae; genus Arthrobacter; species Arthrobacter sp. NPDC093128. The sequence goes on along the minus strand of NZ_JBFBEY010000008.1, from coordinate 204,501 downwards.
GCCGCCGGTAACTCCTCAGAGACAGCCCGCGGCATCACGTACGCCTCTGCCGGCGTAGACGTCGAAGCGGGAGACCGCGCCGTTGAACTGATGAAGGACGCCGTCAAGGCCACCCACAATTCCTCGGTGATCGGTGGCGTCGGCGGCTTCGCCGGCCTCTACGACGTCTCGAAGCTCCTCACCTACAAGCGCCCCCTGCTGGCCACATCCACGGACGGCGTGGGCACCAAGGTGGCCATCGCCCAGGCCATGGACATCCATGACACCATCGGGTTCGACCTCGTGGGCATGGTGGTGGACGACATCGTGGTGGTTGGCGCCGAGCCGCTCTACATGACCGACTACATCGCCTGCGGCAAGGTTGTTCCCGAGCGCATCGCGGACATCGTCCGCGGCATTGCAGCAGCCTGCTCCGTGGCCGGTACCGCCCTGGTGGGCGGCGAAACCGCCGAGCACCCGGGCCTGCTGGGCGAGCACGAATACGACGTGGCCGGTGCCGCCACCGGTGTGGTCGAGGCCGACGCCCTGCTGGGCCCGGACCGTGTCCGCGCCGGCGACGTGGTGATCGGCATGGCCTCCTCCGGCCTGCACTCCAATGGCTACTCCCTGGTGCGCCGCGTCATCAACCACGCCGGCTGGGCCCTGGACCGCCAGGTTTCCGAACTCGGACGCACGCTGGGCGAGGAACTGCTCGAGCCCACCCGCGTCTACGCAGCCGACTGCCTGGACCTGGCCCGCACCTTCCCGGTGAACGGCTCCGCAGCCGGCAAGGCCGTCCACGGCTTCAGCCACGTCACCGGCGGGGGCCTCGCAGCCAACCTGGCCCGTGTCCTCCCGCAGGGCCTCATCGCCACGGTGGACCGCGCCACGTGGGAACTGCCCGCCATCTTCAAACTGGTCTCGGAACTGGGCAACGTCCCGCTGGCCGACCTCGAGCGCACGCTGAACCTCGGTGTGGGCATGGTGGCAATCGTGTCCCCCGAAGCCGCCGACGCCGCCGTGAACCGCCTCAACGACCGCGGCCTGCCGTCCTGGATCATGGGCACGGTGGAACAGAACTCGGACGCAATCGTCAAGACCGGCCCGGACTACGTCCAGGGCGCCAAGGGTGTTGACGGCGGCGCAGTCCGACTGGTGAACGCCTACGCCTAAGGGTTCCTACCCCTCATCGAGTGCTCCGCAACCGCCGTTTAGCAGGTCCATAACGGCAGTTGCGGAGCACTCGATGTGTTTAAACCTCCAGCACGCTGAACACACCGCCCTGCGGATCCTGCAGGGTGGCCACGCTTCCGGCTTCCTGGTCGTCGCCGCCGTCAGCTTCCGGTTCGATCAGGACGACGGCGCCCGCAGCCACCGCTGATGCCACGGCCTCCGCGACGCTGGAGACGCCAAAGTACACCTGCCAGCCTGCCTGCAGCGCCTGCTCCTCAGGCCCCGTGTCGTCCCCGTCCCCGGCGGGGTACTCCGGTTCCGCACCCCAGAACTCCCCTTCGTCCGCGTCGGCGTCATCCTGCGGCAGCGGCGCGATCCCCGCTACTTCCGCGCCGTCCACCATCAGCGTGGTGTACGTTCCGCCGTCATCCTGCGGGTATTCGGTGACCTCATGCCCGAACAGTTGCTGGAAGAAGGCGACGGCGGCCTGGGGCTCGGGTGTCAGCAACTCCGCCCAGGCAAGGGCGCCGGGCTCGTTGTACCGGGCGGCGCCGGTATGCGTTCCCGGCTGCCACACTCCGGTGGTGCCGCCGCCGGGCGGCGCCAGGAAGACCATTACGCCCGTGTCCTCCACGTCTTCCGGGCCGAACTCCACGGAGCCGCCCGCGTGCGGGGTCTCCTCCACAATGGCCCCGGCATCAGCGGCAGCAAAGTAGATGTTCCACTGCGCGGCTGTCCCGGAGGCTTCCTGATGCGGGTTCTGCGGCGCAATGACGGTGACCAGGTCGTCGCCCAGATACGCCTTAGCGTAGCTCCGGCCGTCCGGCGTGGGCAGGTCCTCGTAGCGCCAGCCGAAAACCGCGGCGTAGAACGCCTTGGCGGCCTCCACCTCCTTGGTCTGCAGGTCCGTCCAGCAGATCTCGCCGGCGTTGAAGGTGGTGCGCCCGGTCATAGTGTGCCTGCACTTTCGGCAGCCATGATGCTGAAGGCGGCTCCGTTGGGGTCCGTCAGCACGGCCAGCGTGCCCACCCCCGGGACGGCCACGGGCTTTCCGTCCACCACGAAGTTGGTGTATTCGCTGAGCTCGCCGGCGGATGCGGTCTCCGTGGTGCATCCGGTCACGGCCTCGTAGAACCGGATGGCCTGCTGGACGTCGCTTGTCTGCAGCTCGCTCCAGACCGGGGCGCCGGGTTCGTCCACCAGCAGCTCCTTGGCCGCCTCGATGTCGCTCGCAGAGAGGTCCGCCCAACACGGCGTGCCCTGCTTATAGCTCTCAACTTCTGGCATGGAAATCAATCCCCTTCGACCGCCGGTGGACCCGTCAATGGAACAGCCCACGATCAACCTAGTACGGGGCTCCGACCCTGACAACACGGCTGACAACATCGCCCCCGCTACCATCGACCGGCATGTTGTAGCGCCGGCACGGCAGGAGGACAATGGCGGCAAAGACGGTCCGCCGCCGAAGGGCCGCCGGAAATGGAGTGCGCCATGGCCAGCCGCGTGGACATTAACGGGCACCCGACCTGGGTGGATGACCGTGGCGGCAACGGCGAGCCGCTTCTGCTGCTGCACGGCGGCCTCGGTAACAGCGACGATCTGCTCAACAGCATCGGCCCGGGCCTGTCGGAGCGTTTCCGCGTCGTCGCATTCGACCGGCGGGGTCACGGTTATACCGCGGATACCGATGCCGATTTCCACTACTCGGACATGGCGGACGAGACGGTAGGCGTGCTTGAGTCCGTGTTGGGCGGCCCGGCCCATCTTGTCGGGTGGAGCGACGGCGGCATCATCGCCCTGCTCGTCGCACTCCGCCGCCCGGACCTGGTGCGCAAACTCGTAGTGGTCGGTGCAAACTACCACTTCGAGGGCACCGTCCCCGCAGAGATGGAGCCTGACTCGCCTGTGCTGGGCGAACTTGGCAACGCTTATATCGCGCGGTCACCGGACGGCGCAGCCCATCTCGAAGTGGTCATGAACAAGAGTTTCAGGATGTTCCGGTCGGAGCCGACCCTGACACCGGCTGACATCGCCCAAATCAGCGTGCCGGTGCTAGTAGTAGCGGGCGACGACGACGTTGTTGCGCTGCCTCACACCGTGTCCCTGTACGAGGCACTCCCGAACGGTCAATTGGCGATTGTTCCCGCTGCCTCCCATGGGCTCCCGCTGGAACAGCCCGAGACCCTCACCCGCCTCATCCTCACCTTCCTCGCCGCCGCCGGCCCGCACCGGACACTCATGCCGATACGGCGCGCTCGACCACCAGACGGGTAACAGCAGAAAGGCCCGTCAGGGCACACCGGAAGCCGGCATGCCCTGACGGGCCTGATAACTGAAGTCAGCACACGGGGTGCCGGAAAAGAAGAGCCGAAGTGTCGTACGGGACACTGTGGTGAAAAGTACGACGGCGGCACGCCGCTGACTGCCTTACGGCAGGTTCAGCGGGCGACAACTAGCCGATTCGACGGGTGTCTACCTCGTCGTCGTCTTCTTCCAAATCATCCGCGTACTTGTCCACATAAGCCGAATAATCCGGCTCAACCGGCTCACTCGAGAAACGGCTCGGTGCACGACCCTCTGAGCTCTTGAGCTCACGCTGAAGCGCAGAGTAGTCAGTGTTCGGGGAATAGTACTTAATATCCCGAGCCTGCTTGGTAGCTTTTGCCTTTTGACGGCCGCGCCCCATGGCGTGACCCCCTTTTGTACTCGGACCGGAGGTGGTCACCATTGGCGTTAGTGAGGCCCCGGAATGTTTGGTCAATTTGTCGTACACCTAGATTACATGCTTTCAGCGGTAACTGCGCCCCGACGGGTTACCTCCGGAGCGGAGTTGCCATGTTTGCGCTGGTCCCGGCCATATCGGCCCGCCGATTTTCTTCGGTAGAGTCGTTTGAGCGACTCCAAGCCAGCGGCCGCATCTGCGACATTCCTTTGGGGAAAAGCAGGGAAAAGCCAGGAAAGGACGCCGGGAAGGGTGAATCCTCACGTGAATGACGAGAACACAACAGGCAACAGCACAGGGAACCCGAAGACAACCCCGGGAACCGGACTGCCGCCAGTCGTGCCGCCTCCCCCTGCCCGGCCGCCGACCAGCAGCCTTCCCGTCCAGCCGCCGGCCCGCACGGACGATCCCGCGCCCAATGAGACGCCTTCAAATGATGCTCCATCCGGTGACACTCCGGCCGCTGTGTCAAAGGAGACCCTGCTGAAGGCCGGCATCGTGGTGGCAGGCCTGATTTTGCTGGGCCTGCTTATCTGGTGGGTTGCCACCCTGCTCGGGAGCGGCAACCAGCAGGCAACAACCCAGCCCCCGGCCACGGAGTCGGCGTCCCCGTCCGCGCAGGCAACCCGGGGCGAGCTCCCCCTGGATGGGGTGGGGGCCCTGGACTACCAGCTGGGCGACTGCTTCGAGAATTTCGATCCCGAAGCCACCGAATCCCGGGTAGTGCCCTGCACCACGGGCCACTCCGCGCAGCTGGTCGCTGTGCACCGCTACCCGGAGTCGGACTCGTACCCGGGCGTCGCAGCACTCCGGGAAAAGGGCCGCGAGATCTGCCAGGGCGCCGGGCTGACCGACGCCGTGGCCAACTACGTCCTCATGCAACGCAACGCCTACCCCAGCGACACCAGCTGGGAACAGGGCGACCGGCGGGTGGACTGCTATGTCACAGCGGACAAGGGCAACATCATCATGGAATCCCTCATCCCCTAGCTCTTCCGCCGCACGGACAGCCCGCTGCCGGCGGGCGCGCCGCCGTCGGGTGCTGCCAGGGCCTCAAGCCCCTCAATGGTGAGTTCGTCGACGTCGGCCGCGGTGTCCACCACAACGGTGTCCCCGTCGTTGATGTCGCCGGAGAGGATGGCCCTGGCCAGGCGGTCGCCGATTTCGCGCTGGACCAGCCTGCGCAGCGGCCGCGCACCGTAGGCCGAATCGAAGCCGGACATGGCAAGCCAGGCGCGGGCGCCGTCGGTCACCTCGAGGGTGAGCCTGCGCTCGTGCAGCCTCCTGCCCAGCTCGGCCACCTGCAGCTCCACGATCCGTGCCAGCTCATCCACGGTCAGGGCGTCGAACAGCACCACTTCGTCCAGGCGGTTCAGGAACTCCGGCTTGAAGGAGGCATTCACGGTGGCCATCACGGCGCTTCGCTTCGCCTGTGCGTCCAGCGACTGGTCCACCAGGAACTGGCTGCCCAGGTTGGAGGTCAGCACCAGGATGGCGTTGCGGAAGTCCACGGTGCGGCCCTGACCATCGGTGAGGCGGCCGTCGTCGAGCACCTGCAGGAGGATGTCGAAGACCTCAGGGTGCGCCTTCTCCACTTCGTCGAGCAGCACCACGGAGTACGGACGACGGCGGACGGCCTCGGTCAGCTGACCGCCTTCCTCGTACCCCACGTAGCCCGGAGGCGCCCCGACCAGCCGCGCCACGGAGTGCTTCTCGCCGTACTCGGACATGTCGATCCGCACCATGGCGCGTTCGTCGTCGAACAGGAAGTCCGCGAGCGCCTTGGCCAGCTCCGTTTTGCCCACGCCCGTGGGTCCGAGGAAGAGGAACGAGCCGGTGGGCCGGTTGGGGTCGCTGATGCCGGCCCGGGCACGGCGGACCGCGTCGGACACGGCCGCCACGGCCTTGGACTGGCCGATCAGCCGCTTGCCGAGCTCCTCCTCCATGTGCAGCAGCTTCTGGCTTTCGCCCTGCAGCATGCGCCCGGCGGGGATGCCGGTCCAGGCGGAAATCACTTCGGCAATGTCGTCCGCGGTGACTTCCTCGGCCACCATGAGCTCCTGCTTGGCGCCGCCGCCGGCCACCCGTGCCGACTCCGCCTCCGCGGCAGCGTGCAGCTCGTGTTCCAGTGCGGGAATCTCGCCGTACAGCACACGCGACGCCGTCTCCAGGTCGCCTTCGCGCTGGGCCTTGTCCGCCTTGGAGCGCAGCTCGTCCAGCTTGGCCTTCAGGTCACCCACCCTGTTCAGGCCGGCCTTCTCGGCTTCCCAGCGGGCGTTCAAGGCAGCCAGCGCCTCCTTCTTGTCCGCCTTGTCCGCCCGCAGGGCAGCCAGGCGCTCCACGGACGCTGCGTCCTTCTCGTTGGCGAGGGCCAGTTCCTCCATGGTCAGGCGGTCCACCTGGCGCCGCAGCTGGTCAATCTCCTCCGGCGCGGAGTCGATCTCCATGCGCAGGCGTGAGGCTGCCTCGTCCACCAGGTCGATTGCCTTGTCCGGGAGCTGGCGCCCCGAGATGTAGCGGTTGGACAGCGTGGCGGCGGCCACGAGCGCGGAGTCGGCGATGGCGACCTTGTGATGGGCCTCGTAGCGTTCCTTGAGGCCGCGGAGGATGCCGATGGTGTCCTCGACGCTGGGCTCGCCCACGTAGACCTGCTGGAAGCGGCGTTCCAGGGCCGGGTCCTTCTCGATGTTCTCGCGGTATTCGTCCAGCGTGGTGGCACCGATCAGGCGCAGCTCGCCGCGGGCCAGCATGGGCTTGAGCATGTTGCCGGCGTCCATGGAGCTGTCCCCGGTGGCGCCTGCACCCACCACCGTGTGGAGCTCGTCGATGAAGGTGACGATTTGCCCGTCCGAATTCTTGATCTCCTCCAGGACGGCCTTGAGCCGTTCCTCGAATTCGCCCCGGTACTTGGCTCCCGCCACCATCGACGCGAGGTCCAGGGCGATCAGGGTCTTTCCGCGCAGGCTCTCCGGGACGTCGCCGGCCACAATGCGCTGGGCCAGGCCCTCGACGACGGCCGTCTTGCCCACACCGGGCTCGCCAATGATGACGGGGTTGTTCTTGGTGCGGCGGCTAAGGACCTGGATGATGCGCCGGATCTCTGTGTCGCGGCCGATCACCGGATCCAGCTTGCCCGAGCGTGCCATCGCAGTGAGGTCCGTGCCGAACTTCTCCAAGGCCTGGAAGGTGTTTTCCGGATCCGGGCTGGTGACCTTGCGGTCGCCGCGGACACCCGGCAGGGCGGCGAGCAGCGCCTCATGGGAGGCGCCGGCGTCGCGCATCAACCGACCGACGGCGTCGCTGCCGGCAGAGAGGCCCAGCAGCAGGACCTCGGTGGACACGAAGGTGTCACCCAGTTTGTCGGCTTCGTTCTTGGCATTCTGGATGGCCTGCAGCGCGGGCCTGGACAGCTGCGCCTGCTGCGTGGAGCTTCCGGACGTTGCGGGCAGCGCCTTGATGGCGGTGCTGGCCTGGACACTGAGGGCGTCCGGATCCGCGCCGGTGGCGCGGAGGAGCGCGACGGCGACACCCTCCCGCTGGTCCATGAGCGCCTTGAGGAGATGGGCCGGCTCAACCTGCGGATTTCCCGCCGTGGAGGCGTTCATGGCTGCAGCCGAAAGAGCCTCCTGGCTCTTGGTGGTGAACTTGGCGTCCAAAGAGAGCTCCTTTCGGGGATAGATCAACTCTTAAAGTTGAGTGTACTACGCTCAACTTTGCGGACTGCGCTTCAGGGTCCATGTTTGCCGACGGCGAAATGGCTGTCTAGGGGCGATCGGCCCCGTAGTCGTCACCGCGAATTTCCGCGGGCCGCAGATCCGGTCGGACGTTCGGCTGAGTGCGAGCCCGTGAAACGGAAGGGTGACCCGCCCCAGGGGAGCAAGATGGCGTGGATGCAATGGGCCGGGGTGGCTTTTCCGCCCCCGGTGGCCCCACCCGGACACGCAGGAGCGGTTCCCCCAAGGAACCGCCCTCCGGCTGGTGCGGGCAACCTGCACATCGCTGATACACGGCTCCACACAGAGACTTCTTTGGTGGACCGCCGCCCGCCGCAGGGGCGGGCGGGCGATCCGTTGAAAACACTACAATCCTTTCTTGCGCTTGTCACGATAATGACAAAACTTGTCATGCAGCGGTGGGTATTCTGGGGCAATGGACCAGACCCGTGAAGCCGCGCACCCCACCACCCAGCACATCTTCATCGACAAGGAGAGCCCGTCGGTCTGGCGAGCACTTAACGGGCTAGGCCTCAAGGCACGGGAAGCGGCCGACGAGGCGGGCATCAGCAGGGCGCTCACAGAACTCCTGAACGTCCGCATCTCGCAGATCAACGGCTGCGCCTACTGCCTGAACATGCACGTTGCCGATGCCCTCAAGAAGGGTGAAACCACGCAGCGGCTCGCCGTCCTGGCAGCCTGGCGGGACACCGCCCTCTTCACCGAGAAGGAACGCGCGGCCTTGGCTCTGGCGGAGTCCATCACCACCCTGCCGGATGCCCACACACGGGACCGTGAGGACGGCTATGCCCGGCAGCACCTGAACGCGGCGGAGTATTCGGCGGTGAGCTGGCTGGTGATCACCATGAACGCGTTCAACCGCGTGTCCATCACCAGCCAGCACCCCGTGCGGCGCGAAGCCAGGGATGAATCCGAGGCGCGCTAAAAGCTTGGGGGCGTTTGCTAGGCGGGATAGACGGCGACTGCAGCCGCCTTGATCACGAAAAAGACCGTCATTCCCGGGGCGAGCCCCAAGTCCGCCGAAGCTGCGGGGGTGATGTCGGCGGACATCCCGTCGGCCCGGACCCGGATTTGGTCTCCGTGCTGCTCCAAGTCCGTGACCGTGACGGCGAATGAGTTCCGCGGGCTGCCGTGCGCCTCGGTCAGGAACACGGAGACGGCCGACGGCGGGAACGCGGCTACGCCGGGCTGCCCGGCGCCCGCCGGGAACACTTCCTCGTCCTGGTGCCCGGCCACCTCCAGCCCCTCTGCAGTCCGGATCCCGGTAGAGGTGAGCGTCCCCGGAATGAGGTTGAGGCCGGCCAGGCCGGCGGCGAACCGGCTCCGCGGCCGCTGCAGGACCTCCCGGGTGGGCCCCTCCTCGGTGATCCTGCCGGCCTCCAGGACAATCACGCGGTCCGCCAGCATCAGGGCGTCAAGGACGTCGTGGGTGATGATGATGGCGCGGCGCCCGGCCAGGACCTTCTTCAGGAGCCTGCGGAGCAGCGGCGCGGCATGGATGTCCAGGGCTGCCATGGGCTCGTCCAGCAGCAGCACCTCGGGGTTGGCCGCCAGCGCCCGGGCCACCGCCACGCGCTGGGCCTGTCCGCCGGAGAGTTCGGCCGGCCGCCGTGCTTCGAGTTTCCCGGCGTCCACCGCGGCCAGCCACTTCCGGGCCGACTCCCGGGCGGTTTTCCGCGGAATCCCGGCGCTGCGGGGTCCAAAGGCCACATTTTCCAGGGCACTGAGGTGCGGGAACAGCAACGGCTCCTGTGCGAGGAGGGCCGTTCCGCGGTGGTGCGGTGCGGTCCAGGTGCTGGCGCCGCCGTCGAGGTCGAACAGCACCTTTCCATCGATTTCGGCCTGGCCGGAATCGGGCCGCAGGAGTCCGGCAATGACATTGAGAAGGGTGGATTTCCCTGCTCCGTTAGGGCCAAGGACCGCCACGGTTTCACCCGGCGCAAGGCCCAGCCCGACGTCGAATCCGCGGGCGCCCAACGTTGCCTGCACGTGAAAGCTCACCGGTTGCCGTCCGATCGTCCGCTGGCGGCGGCGCGTCTCAGCTCAGCGCCTGCGGGGTTCCCGCCGGCCGGGCCGCTGCCTGCCGGTGAACCGCGCCGGCCCGTCGTGCCCGGCCGCCGGTACGTCAGCCCCACCACGGTCACAGCGACGGCCACCAGCACCAGGGAAAGCGCGACTGCGGCATCGGCGTCCGTTTCCCGCTGAAGGTAGATTTCCAACGGCAGGGTCCGGGTCACCCCCTGCAGGCTCCCCGCAAAGGTGAGCGTCGCGCCGAATTCGCCGAGGCTCCGCGCGAAGGACAGCACAGCCCCGGACGCCAGGCCTGGCAGCACCAGGGGCACGGTGACGCGGCGCAGCACAGTGGTGGGCCGCGCTCCGAGGGTTGCGGCCACGGCCTCATACCGGCCACCGGCGGTCCGCAGCGCACCTTCCAAGCTCACCACCAGGAACGGCAGCGCCACGAACGTCTGCGCGAGGACCACCGCCGTCGTCGAAAACGCAATCTGGATCCCGGCGACCTCAAGGCTGCGGCCCAGCAGGCCCTGGCGGCCGAAGGTGTACAGGAGGGCGATACCGCCCACCACGGGCGGCAGCACCAGCGGCAGCAGTACGAAGGCGCGCAGCAGGCGCTGGCCCGGGAAGGTCGAACGGGCCAGCACCAAGGCCAGCGGCACTCCGAAGATGATGCACAGGGCGGTGCTCGCCGCCGACGTCCGCAGGCTGAGCCCGAGAGCCGTCAGGGAGGAGTCGGACGTGACGAGCGGGATGAACTGGGGCCAGTTGACCCTCGCTGCCATGGCGGCCAGCGGCAGCAGGACGAACAGGCCGCCCGCCGCGGCGATCGCGTAGATCCAGCGCGGGATGCCGTCGTACCCGCTTGCCCTGGCCCGTCCCATGGTCTCCTTACGGTGCGCCGAAGCCGGCGTCGGCGAGGGTCTTCCCGCCTTCGGTACCGGTCACCATGGCGATGAAGGCCGCGGCAAGTTCCTTGTTCCTGCTTGAGCCTACTGTGGCGATGGGATAGGTGTTGACGGCCTTGCCGGCCTCGGCGAAGGGGATTCCCTTCACCTTGTCGCCGGCGCCCTTCACGTCGGTGACGTACACCAGACCCGCGTCGGCCTCACCGGAGGTCACCTTTCCCAGGACATCCGTAACGGATGATTCCTCGCTGACCGGGGAAATCGTGACGCCGGAGGCCTTTTCCACGGTGTCCGTCGCGGCCCCGCACGGGACCTGGCTGGCGCAGACAACCACCTTGACGCCCGGCCTGGCGAGGTCGGCGAAGGAGCCGATCGACGCCGGGTTGGACGGCGGGACGGCGATCTCCAGGACGTTCGTGGCGAAGTCCGTCGCCGTACCGTCAATGAGTTTGGCGTCGGAAAGCTTGGCCATGTTCTTGGTGTCGGCCGAGGCAAACACGTCAGCGGGCGCTCCCTGGGTGATCTGCGTGACCAGGTCCGAGGAACCGGCAAAGCTGAGCGTCACCTTGGTGCCGGGGTTCTTTGCTTCGAACTCGCCGGCCAGTTTAGTGAATGTGGCCTTGAGCGACGCCGCTGCGAAGACGGTGACGGTCCCGGACAGCTGCCCGGCCCCTTGCCGGGCAGTCCCGTTCGAGGACGCGGCAGCTGAAGGCGCCTGGGATGCGGGGGCACAACCGGCCAGGCCGGAGGCGACGGCGCCAAGTGCCAGCAGTGCGGTGAGGCGCAGATTCCGGATGTTCACACGATGCTCTTCCCTTGGGGCGTTTCAAGGATCACGGTGGTGGCCTTGACGACGGCGGTGGCCACGGAGCCGAGCTCAAGTCCCAGTTCCCGGACGGCTTCACTGCTCATCAGCGACACCACCCGGAACGGCCCGCACTGCAGTTCGACCTGGGCCATAACCTTGTCCGCGGTGATGCCCGTGACCAGGCCGACGAACCGGTTCCGGGCCGAACTGCCCACGCGGGTCGGATCCTCCGGGAGTTGCGCGTGTTCGCGGGCCAGAGTGGCCAGCTCGAAACCGTCCACTGCCAGGCGGCCGGATTCGTCCTTCACCGGAGTGAGGCTTCCGTTCTCGGTCCAGCGGCGGACGGTATCGTCGCTGACCCCCAGGAACCTAGCAGCTTCTGCGATCCTAATTGTTGACACCAAACAAGCATATTTCCTCATTTGCGGATACGAAAGGCTAGTTCATCCGCAAATCCGGAATCGTCCGACGCAGCGGAAAAGCGGGCCAGCGCACGCGAAAGACTCCCGTAAGAAGGAGCCGTAGCCCGGCCGAGTGCTGCGGCAGTACGATTTTTCGTGGGGGCGGAGCCGCCAGCGCGAAGGAGCGTTGCAATGCAATGGATCAGGCCTGACAGTCCGGAATACGACGAATCCCGGAGACTTTTCAACGCAATGATCGACCGGCGCCCTGCCGTGATTGCACCATGCGGCACTGCCGGCGAAGTGGCCGAGGCCCTGAAGCATGCACGGGACAACGAACTTGCCATAGCTGTCCGTGCAGGCGGGCATTCAGTCGCCGGGATGTCCATGAACGACGGTGGCCTGGTGGTGGATGTGCGCCCGATGAAGTCCATCGAGGTGGACCCGGAAAGCCGCACTGTAACCGTTGGTGCCGGCGTGACCTGCGGGGAGTTCGACCGCGCCACACAGCAGCACGGCCTGGCCATGACCGGTGGCCGCGTCTCCACCACGGGGTTGGCCGGCTTCACCCTGGGCGGCGGCTCGGGCTGGTTGGAAAGGGCATACGGCTTCGCCTGCGATCACCTTGTCTCGGTGGACCTCGTCACGGCAGCCGGCGAACTGGTGACGGCCAGTGCTCAAGAGAACCCCGAACTGTTCTGGGCCCTGCACGGCGGTGGCGGAAACTTCGGGGTGGCCACGTCCTTCAAATTTGCGCTCCACGATCTAGGTCCAACGGTCCATGCCGGACTGATGCTCTGGCCGGGCGATGCGGCACACGAGATCAGCCGCGGGTACCGGGACCTGGCACTCAAGGCGCCTGACGCCGTCGGCTCAGCCCTGGTGTACCTGACAGCCCCGCCGGAGCCCTTCGTGCCGGAAGACATGCTCGGGAAGTTGGCCGTGGGGATGGCGTACGTGTTCGCCGGCGATGCAGCCGAAGGTGCAGAACAGGTCAAACCGTACCGTGCGCTGAATCCCTCCGTTGACCTCGTGGGCGACATGAACTACGCCGATTTCCAGTGCATGATCGACGATCCGCCCAACCTCTACAACTACTGGAGCGCCGATTATCATAACGAACTCTCCGACGACGCACTGGATATCTTCATCGATTCAGCCCACAGCTTGCCGGGTCCGCATTCCCAACAGCTGATTGCCCGTTGGGGCGGGGCTGTGAGCGGACCCGCTGCCGCACTGACTCCCCTGCAGAACCGCAACGCCAACTGGGTCAGCCACCCCTTTGGCATCGAGGAGACTCCCGAACGCGGGCAGGAAGCCAAGGCCTGGGTCAAGAGGTTTCGCCATGACATTGCGCCGTATGCCACCGGCGGAGTGTGGCTGAACTTCGTGGGTGACGAAGGGCAGGCCCGCGTCCAGGCAGCCTTCGGGAACGAGAACTTCGTCCGGCTGTCCCAGGTGAAGCGGGAGTTCGATCCGGACAACGTGTTCCGCGGCAACCAGAACATCCCGCCCGCCCCGGCGTAGGCCGTATCGACAACGGCACATTGACCAAGCCACGCTGATTACCTTGTGCACGGCGGCGTCTGGCCTCAGCCTGCGGTCAGCATTTGAAGTAGCTGTTCCGTTGGGGTTTTTGGCGTGGGTCGATGTGGGGTGGCGGGATGAACCAGGGGATGCCGGTTTTGACCTGGATTTGCCACTGTTCCTTATGGATCAAATGGTGGTGATGGGAGCACAGCAGCGTGCCGTTGTCTGTACTGGTGGGTCCGCCGTGTGACCAGTAGGTGATGTGGTGGGCTTCGCACCAGGGCGCGGGAATGGTGCAGCCGGGGAAGGCACAGCCCTGGTCGCGGGCGGTGATGGCTTTGCGGATGTGGGGCGGGAAGATCCGGGCGGCGCGGCCGATATCCAGGATGCGTCCTTCGCTGCCGAGAACGACGGGGATGATGTCGGCATCGCAGGCGATCTTCCGGACCGTGGAGGCGTTGACCGGCCCGGTGAACGTGAACGACCCTGTACCCGGGATGCCGGGGATGCCGGTGGTTCCGGTGGTGTGTTCGAGGCGGTCCAGGAGGTCCCGGTAGTCGATGGTGACCATGACCTGCGGGCGGAGCCCTCCCGCCGCCGGCAGACCTCCGGTGGTCAGGGACGCTTTGCAGGCGCCGACCAGGCCGTCGAGGAGCCGCTGCGGCCGGGTCCGCAGGTCCAGGGCTTCATCGGGGGCAGCGCCCGCGCCGTCCAACTCACGGGTGCGGGGGTTCGTGGCGGTGTTCATCACGGTCAGGAGGGGTTCGCATTGGTCCGGGGTCGCGAAGATTTCGATGTGCTGGAGCCCGCGGCGGGTCTGCCGGAGGAACACACCCTGGCGGCGGCGGAGTTCTTCCTCGGAAGGCTCCGAACCGTCCTGATCGATCCCCTCGATCCAGCGCCGGGCGACCCGGGACAGCAGATCGGCATCACTCTCCACAGCCTGCCGCGTCAGCTGGTGTTCCATCCGGGCCACGGTCTCCTCTGGTGCGTGGTGCCGGACCTTCTCCAAGGCCAGGGTGATAATGGTCGCGGACCGGGACGCCACAGTCCCTGCCGCGACGGCGGCCGCGAGCACGGGCCGCTCCGGCGCCTCGATATGCCCCATGAACCCAGCCCGGGGCAGCACCGCGGACGCGAGAGCGAGGCGGCGGCGGGCCTCGGCAATGCCGATCCGCAACCGGGCCCGGAGGAACTCGGCCGCGTTCCGGCACCCGTCATCAGCCGGATCCGAATTGGTGGGGTTCGGCGCCGGGAGCAAGTGATGATCCGCTGCGGAGGTTTCTGCGCCCCATCCGGTCACCCAACCGGCCGTCCCGCCAGCCGCGCCCGAGCCCGCTGATCCCCAGCCCGCCGAGCCTGAGCCGACTGCGGCTGAGCGCGCGGCTACTGCGGCTTCACGCCGGGTACGCTCCACGGCCCCGGCCGCGACGATCTGCAGGTATTCGGTGGCCCGGGAGATTTCCTCGACATCGTCGGCGAAGTCGGCGGCCTCGCGGAAGCTCAGCAGCGCCGCGTCATCAACCGCCGTCGAACCGATACTTTTGAGCAGCTCAAGGCACCGCGTCAGATCACCGGCCCAGCCGCCGGCGGGGGCCGGCCGGCTGCTTGAACCATCGTCGAAGCGGCCAGCCGGAGGAACGGCACGCAGTGTCCGGCCCAGCGGCACAGGCTCGAAACGGGCGCTGGAGATCTGCCCTAGGCGCATGGCCTGGTTCGGGGCGAGTTCTCCAACTGCTTCCATGGGATAACTCTGCCAAAGGGGTACGACAATTTGGGCCTGCTGCCGCGGCAGTGAAAACCCTCAAGCCGTGGTCCATGCATCCAGGCGTTCCCGCACCAGCACGCGCCAGCCGCCGGACCCCCGCGGCACTAGACTTCCCTCATGGCCGTTTACCTCGATCCGCCGCTCTGGCCAGCCCACGGGACCCACTTTTCGCACCTCATCTCGGACACGTCCATCGAGGAGCTGCACAGCTTCGCGGACGCCGCCGGCATTCCGGAAAGGGCGTTCGACGGGGACCACTACGACGTCTCCGAAGCCCGGTATGACGCGCTCGTAGCGGCCGGTGCCATTCCCGTGGAGGCCCGGGTCCTGGTCCGCAAACTGATCGGCAGCGGCCTCCGCATCCCGGCCCGCCAGCGCGGCAAGGCCCTCAAGGTGCCGCTGCTGAACCGCTGGAACGCCGTGCTGCCCGGCCACGATGCCCTCTTCCTGGACCTCCTGGACCGCTGGGGCGAGGAGCACCGCAAGTACCACGGCCGTACCCACCTGCTGTCCGTCCTCGAGGCCCTGGACCTGCTGACCGAACCTGCCGATCCTCCCCGCACCGTAGTCCTTGCCGCGTGGTTCCACGACGCTGTGTACCGCGGGATCGCCGGCCAGGACGAGGAGGAATCAGCCAGGCTCGCCGAGGACCGGCTCCTGCATGCGGGGCTGTCCGAGGACGAGGCGTACGAGGTGGGGCGGCTGGTCCGGCTCACTGCGGACCACCGGCCGGATGCCGGGGACGACGACGGCGCCCTCCTCTGCGACGCGGACCTTTCCGTGCTCGGCGGCGAACCAAAGGCCTACGGCCGCTACCTCAGGGCCGTCCGGGAAGACTTCGCCCACATCGGCGACGCCGACTTCGCGGCCGGGCGGGCCGCCGTCGTCCGTCACCTGCTGGACCTGGACCCGCTGTTCAACACAGCGCGCGGCCGGGAACTCTGGCTGGACTCCGCCCGACGCAACCTCAGCGGCGAGCTCAACCCCGAAGACAGGCCGGCGTGACCGAGGTACCCGCCGCGCACCGGCAACTGCCGTTTACGGTCCGCTTCGACTGGGGGCACAACGGCGCCCTGGCCGTCGCGCCCGGGGCCGAACTGGCCGTGGTGGTGGACGTCCTGTGTTTCACCACGTGCGTGAGCATTGCCGTGGACCGCGGCGCCGAGGTGTTTCCTTACCGCTGGCACGACAGCACGGCCGCTGATTTCGCCACGCAGCAGGAGGCAGTGCTGGCCGGCCGTCGCGGCGGCAACGGCGTGAGCCTCTCGCCCGCGAGCCTCCGGGACGCGCCCGCCCTGAACCGTGTGGTGCTGCCTTCGCCCAACGGCTCGGCACTTGCCCACTCGCTGACGGGAATGGTGCCGCGGGTGGCCGCGGTGTGCCTCCGGAACGCCCGGGCCACGGCGGACTGGGCCGCCCGGAACCTTCCGCCGGCGGCAGTGATCGCCGTCATCGCAGCCGGCGAAAAATGGCCCGACGGCGGACTCCGCCCGGCGCTCGAGGACCAGTTGGGCGCGGGTGCTTTCCTGGCGTCGCTGCCTGAGCACCGCAGGGCAGGTTTTTCTCCCGAAGCCCGGTGGGCCATGGACGCCTTCACCGCTGCCGGGCCGCCCCTCAATGAGACACTGCTCGAATGCTCCAGTGGACGGGAACTGGTTTTCGGCGGCTACCAGGAGGACGTGGAGATCGCGGCGGAACTCAACCGGAGCGCCGCCGTCGCGCTTCTCGACGGCGGCGCGTTCCGCCGGGCGTAAGGGTGCCGTTGACAGCCGAAAAGTAGAGCGGCTCAGGCGGCGCTGCCGAGGTGCTCTGCCAGGCGGTCGAACGACTCGCCCCAGCCCCCGCCATGCCCGTCACGGTTCTCCGCAGTGTCGAAGGGTCCCTGGGTGAACGTCATCCGGGTCGTGACCGGGCCGGTTTCCTCGAGTTCAAAGGTCACTTCCGTTTCGAAGCCCCGGGTGCCGTCCGCGTTGTCCCAGGCGTGGGTCAACACGAGCCGGTGCGGGGGATCGATTTCGGTGTTGACCCCGCTCCACCAGAGCTTCTCGCCGGTCTCTTCCCTGACCATGCAGGCACGGTACATGCCGCCCACTTCGAAGTCGGCTTCGATGGTCTCCCGCGGCGTGTGGAAGCCGCGCGGACCCCACCATGCCGGAGCCTGGTCCGGATCCGTGAGCGCGGACCACACAATTCCGATGGGGGCGGCGAAGTCGCGGGTGATGACCAGCATCGCGTCGTCCGGCGCCGACTGCTGCGCATCTTTCGTTGGGGATCCTGCTTTGTCAACCATTTGGGTCATCCTCGGTTTCCTGGGATTGGATTTTCTTGAGGTGCGTGTCCAAGCGGTCGAAGCTGGAGTCCCAGAAGCGGCGGTACGTTTCCATCCACTGGGTGGCCTCCTGGAGGGGCCCGGCTTCGAGGCGGCTGGACCGCCATTGCGCGGAGCGGCTGCGGGAAATCAGCCCGGCGGCTTCCAGCACTTTGAGGTGCCTGGAAATAGCCGGGAGGCTGATGTCGAAAGGCTCCGCCAGCTCATTGACCGTGGCATCGCCGCTGGCAAGGCGGGCCAGGATTGCCCGCCGCGTGGGATCTGCCAGCGCCGCGAAGATCATGCTGAGCTGATCGGCCGCCATCGCATATAACCTATTCGTTAATTAACTAATAAGTTAAATATGCACCTGTACGCCGGCGACGTCAAGCCCCTCGGCATTTCCTTAGCGGTAGCTGGTGACGAACGGCCGGTCCGTCGGCACAATCTGCTTGCCGAGGGGCATCAGCGAGACCGGGATGAGCTTCAGGTTGGCGATGGCCAGCGGGATGCCAATGATGGTGATGGCCATGGCGAACGCCGTCACCACGTGGCCGATCGCGATCCAGATTCCTGCGACCAACAGCCAGATCACGTTTCCCAGCAGCGCAAACACGCCATTGCCGCCGGGCTTATCCACCACCATGCGGCCAAAGGGCCAGAGGGTGTAGGACGCAATCCGGAAGGACGCGATTCCCCACGGAATGGTCACGATGAGCAGGCAGCAGATGATCCCCGCGAGGAAATATCCGAGCGCCAGCCAGAGTCCGCCGAATACCAGCCAAATGATGTTGAGCAATGTCTTCATACCGCCATTCTCCCCCGCGCCCGCCCGATCCGGCCTCGGGGATTGCCCTGAAAACTCCCCTGAAACCGGGCTGCTGCACCAGGCCGCCCGGCCTGGCGCCGGTCTTTACGAAATCCTTACGCCGGCATGGCGTCGCTTTACGGCAGCGGTGGCGCATACTGTTGGCAGCTTGCCGGGAAAGGCCACCGTCAGGCCCAAGGGCCTTCCGGAGAAGGAGACGCAGCCGTGACCATCGTTGATAACGCCGTCTATGTGAATGGCCGCCGGACCACCGACCCGGAAGGGCTGGAAGAGACCTACTTCCTGCTGCGGCAGCGTCAGGGAATGGCCTGGATCGGGCTGTACCGGCCGGACTCGCAGGAACTGCGATCCGTGGCGGATGAGTTCGACCTCAGCCACCTGGCCGTGGAAGACGCCCTGACCGGGCACCAGCGCGCGAAACTTGAGCACTACGGCGAGACCCTGTTCCTGGTGCTCCGCCCGGCGCGCTACCTCGACGACGTCGAAAAGGTTGAGTTCGGTGAGATCCACGTTTTCGTGGGCCCGGATTTCGTAGTCACCGTCCGCCACGCCGAGTCACCGGACCTTGCCCGCGTCCGCCGGAGGATGGAATCCCAGCCGGAGTTCCTGGCGCTGGGGCCGGACGCCGTGCTGTACGCCATCCTGGACCAGGTGGTGGATGAGTATGAGCCGGTGGTGGCCGGGCTGGAAAACGACATCGACGAGATCGAGGATGACCTCTTCGGCGGAGACCCGGACGTGTCGCGCCGGATCTATGAACTCTCCCGCCAGGTCATCATGTTCCAGCGCGGGACCAGTCCGCTGGCGGGAATCCTGCAGGCCCTGCTCACCGGAACTCCGGAGCACCGCCCCGGCACGGAACTGCAGGACCACCTGCGCGACGTCCTGGACCACGTCCTACGGCTGGGTGAGAGGACCGCTTCCTTCAGGGCCCTCCTGCAGAACGCGCTCACGGTCAACGCCGCGCTGGTGGCCCAGCGCCAGAATGACGAGATGCGGCGCCTGACGGAATCCAGTTTCGCGCAGAGCGAGCAGGTCAAACGCATCTCCTCCTGGGCAGCCATCCTCTTCGCCCCCACCCTGGTGGGCACCATCTACGGAATGAACTTCCGCACCATGCCCGAGCTCGACTGGATCTTCGGATACCCCATGGCCCTTGGCCTGATGGCGGGCATGGGCGTGGTCCTGTACGCGGCGTTCAAGCGCAACAAATGGATCTGACCGCGGTCCGCGCGCCCTGGCTGACACGGCCCGACGGGCCCGCGTTCCAGGAATGTCCCTGGCCGTAGTGTCCCGGGAGCGGGTGCTCTATTCCGGCGGGACCGGATATGCGGACTTTGATGCCCTGACTCCGGCGACTGCCGGTACGGTCTATCCCTGGTTTTCGATGACGAAGCCGGTGACAGCCACTGCGGCCCTGCGGCTTTCGGACCACGGGCTGCTGGACCTGAAGGCACCCGTGCACGAATATCTCGATTGGCTGCGGGCCCCCGGGCATGCCCAGCCCACTGTGTGGCAGCTGCTGACGCATTCGGCCGGCCTGGGCAATCCGCTGCCCGTGAAGTGGGTCCACCCGGCGGGCTCACCAGGGCCGGACCAGGAGGAGATGCTGCGGAAACTCATGGCCCGGCGCCGCCCTTTCCGCTACCCGGTAGGCGGCACAGGACACTATTCAAACGTCGGGTACCTTGCGACGGCGCAAATCATCAGCCAGGTGTCGGGCGAGCCTTTCACGGGCTACGTCCAACGCGAGATCCTTGGCCCGCTTGGCATGGATTCAACCGGATTCTCGTATCCGCCGGGGCGTCCCGCGGCTACTGGCTATGTCCGCATCCCCCGCCCCATCGCGCCGGTACTGGTGGGAGTCCTCCCGACGGGGACACTCGGCCCCAGGCACGGCGACTACTCTTCGATCAACCCGTTTCTGGTGGACGGGGCCGGCTACGGGGGCCTGGTGGGAACCGTGCTGGATGCAGCCGCGTTTGCCCGGCTGCACCTCAATGACGGACTGGCGGCACTGCCGGGGACCGCCACGGCTCCGCATGCTTCCGCGGGTCCTCAAGGTCCGGAGGGGCGCCGCATCCTGAAGGAATCCACGGCACGGGCGATGCGCGATATCCACGTCAAAGGAAAACAGTTTGACCACTCCGCAGGCTGGTTCCGGAAGCACACGAACGGGCCCGACGGATCCTACGTGGAGCACTTTGGCACCGGGCTGGGCTTCTGGAACATCATGCGCCTCTACCCGGAACGGGGCAGGGGAATCGTGATCATGTCCAACAGCACCACGAGCTACGACTACGCCACGCTGTTTTCGCTGATCCTCCGGATGCCCTGGGCTTGAGGAGATCCGGACGTGAGGTGGCCTGCGCCGCCGCAGGCCACCTCCTCGCGGACCCTAGTCCTTTTTGACCAGGGCCGCTTCCACATTGATCTTGACCTTGTCACTGACCAGCAGCCCGCCGGCTTCGAGGGCGGCGTTCCACGTCAGTCCGAACTCCTTGCGGCTGATTTCGGCCTCGGCGCTGAATCCTGCCCGGGTGGCGCCAAACGGATCAACCGCCACGCCGCTGAACTCCACTTCGAGCTCCACGGGCTTGGTGACCCCGCGGATGGTGAGGTCTCCGGTGACGGTGTAGTCCTCGCCGTCACCTTCGATGCCCGTGGCCCGGAACGTCATCTCCGGGTAGTTTTCGACGTCGAAGAAGTCCGCCCCGCGCACATGGGCATCGCGGTTCGCGTCGCCCGAGTCGAAGCTTGCCGTTTTCACCGTGGCGTGAAGGCTGGAGGCCGCCAATGTCTGGCCCACGTGCGCGTCCGCCGAGGCATCGGTGAACCGGCCGCGGACTTTGCTGATGCCGGCATGGCGGACCGAGAACCCGATTTCACTGTGGGACATGTCGAGGGTCCAGATGCCGGGGGTAATGCCTTGGGGAAGAGTCACAACGGGTCTCCTTCGACTGGGTTGGCGGGCTTGGACCGCCGGTTCTTCGGGGTGCTCCCCCAGCTGAATGCTAGCGAACACACATAGCCACGGCTAGCCTCCCGTGAAACGGCAGGCTAGCCCGCTAAGCCCCGGTCTTCGCGCCGTGCGCGGCGGCCGCGGACCACTTGGGCTGCCAGCCGATGGCGGGCGCTATGTGGCGGGCAATGTTGCCCAGGAGCTTGGCGTTGAAGTCCACGCCGAGCTGGTTGGGGACCGTGAGCAGGAGTGTGTCGGCGGCCTGTACCGCGGCGTCTGCCGCCAGCTCCTCGGCGATCGCTTCCGGCTCACCCACGTAGCTCTTCCCGAATCTCGCCACGAGTCCGTCGATGACGCCCACCTGGTCACGCCTTTCCCGCAGGGCGCTGAGCCCGAAGTACCGGCGGTCCTCGTCGTCCACGATCGGCAGCACGCTGCGGCTGACCGATACGCGGGGCGTGTGCTGATGGCCTGCCTCGGCCCAAGCGCTGCGGAACATGCTGATCTGCTCCGCCTGGAGCTCGTCGAACGGCACACCGGTGTCTTCGGTCAGGAGGGTGGAGCTCATCAGGTTCATCCCCTGTTCGGCTGTCCACACGGCGGTGGCGCGGGAGCCGGCGCCCCACCAGACCCGGCGGGCAAGATCCGGCGAGTTCGGCTGGACCGGCAATTTGCCCGTGCCTCCGCCGAAACGGGGATCGCCCTCGGCCACCCCGGCGCCGGTGATGGCGTGCCGGAACACGGCGGCATGCCGGCGGGCCATGTCCGCAGGGGTCTCGCCTGCGGCCGGGACATGGCCAAACACGGCGGCGCCGTCCCTGGCAGGTTCCGGTGAACCGCGGCTGATTCCCAGCTGCAGCCTGCCGCCGCTGATCAGGTCGGTGGCGGATGCTTCCTCCGCCATGTACAGGGGGTTTTCGTAACGCATGTCGATCACGCCCGTGCCCATTTCGATCCTGCTTGTGCGGGCGGCGATCGCGGCCAGCAAAGGGAACGGCGAGGCCTGTTGCCGGGCGAAGTGATGCACGCGGAAGAAGGCGCCGTCGATCCCCAGCTCCTCGGCGGCCACAGCCAGCTCGATGCCCTGTAGCAGGGCCTCCCGGGCGGTCTGCGTCCGGGACCCCTCAACGTTGCCCCAGTGGCCGAAGGAAAGAAATCCGATGCGCTTCATGACTGCGGCAACAAGAATCCGGCACTCTTCATTCCAGCCGGCGCCGCGCATTCCGGCCGTCCGCGGACGGCAATGGCCGCGCTAGGTGTACTCGGCCATCAGGTTAGTGACACTCGCATGATCGGGGTGCCTTTGATGGCGGCGTGGATGCGTTCAGTGTTGTAGTAGTTCAGCCACGGGTCAAGTGCCTTTGCTCGTTCGGTGTTGCTGGTAAATGGCTTGGCGTAGGCCCATTCGGTTGCCAAGGTCCGGTTGAAACGCTCGATCTTTCCATTGGTCCACGGGCAGTGAGGTTTTATGAACCGCTGTTCGGCGCCGAGCTGTGCCGCGGCGGCTTTGAAAGCGGCGGACTTCCGGTAGGCGAAGGCGTTGTCGGTGATGATGCGTTCGATTGTCCTGATGCCCTGCGCTTTGAAGTACGCGGCGGCTCGGAGGAGGAATGCCGCCGCGGTCGGGCCTTTCTCGTCGGGGTGAATTTCTGCGTAGGCCAGGCGGCTGTGGTCATCGATGGCGGCGTGGATGTAGTCGAATCCAATGCCGCGCCCGCGGACCTTCTCCGAGCGGCCATGGGCGCGCCAGCCCCCGCCGTCAGGGATCCGTCCGAGTTTCTTGACGTCCACGTGGATCAGCTCTCCCGGGTACTGGCGTTCGTAACGGACTGCCGTTGACCGTGTGGCCCGGATGACCGCCCCGGTGACGGGGTCGCAGGCGGCCAGAGGCGGGAGGCCGCGTCGGGCGAGGATCCGCGAGATGGTTCGTTCGGGGACCCCGGTGGCACGGCTCAACCGCGCCGGCCCGCACCGGAACTCCGTCCTGGCCGCGATGACAGCGTCTTCCCGCTCGGTGCTGGTCTTGGACGGGGTCCGGTGCGGACGGCTGGATCTGTCGAGAAGACCCGCCTCAGCCTCCGCACGGAACCGCTTCACCCAGCGGTGGGCGCACTGCCGGGAGACACCCAGTTCCTTCGCGACGTGGGCAACCGGCCGGCGATCACCAATCACTCTTTCAACGAGAAGAAATCTCCCATGAAAGGTCAGACGGGCATTAGCGTGGGACATGAGGACCTCCGTGGCCGTGAAGATGTCAGATACCTCCACTAAGCCCCGGGGGTCCTCCTCACTTCAAGGCTTATGTCACCAACGTCATGGCTAAGTACAGCTAGGCCTTCGCTGTGCTGGACTTCGCCGCCAGGACGAAGGCCCTGATCTTCGCGAGGTCCTTCACCCCGCGGGAACTTTCGACGCCGGAGGAGACATCCACTCCCCAGGCACCGGCTTCCTTCGCGGCCATTGCGACGTTGACGGGGTCAAGGCCGCCGGCCAGCAGCCAGTTCCGCCCGCCCAGCCCCTTGGCCTGCACCGACCCGTAGTCCCAGGCCTCGCCGGAACCGGGCACAGCGGCGTCAATCAGCAGCAGTTCCTCGCCCCAACTGCCAAACGCTTCCGGGGAGGCACCCATGGTGACTGCCCTGATGACCTTCATGCCGGCGTCGTGCGCTGCTTTGACGTCCTCCGGGGTGCGGTCGCCATGGAGCTGGATCCACTCCAGGCCCGTCTCGCGGGCGACGGCGACGGCGTCCGCCACCGGCTCGTGGCGGAACACGCCCACTGCCGGCGTGCCGGCCGGAACGTGGACCAGGAGCTCCCGGGCCCGGGCAGGAGTGACCTCCCGCGGGCTTTTGGTCAGGACGAATCCGACGGCGTCCGCACCGGCTCCTGCCGCTTCCAGGACAGACTCCGGCGTACTCAGGCCACACACCTTGACGAACATCCCTGGCTCCTCCTGCGAATTCTTCCTCCACCTGACGTTAGCAAGCCCGTCCGGCCCGCGCCGAGGTTACGCCCGGCGAAGCTTCCCGGTGGTCGTGTTCATGTGGGCGTGGCCTGCCGTCCGGCCGATAGGCTGGGCGCATGGAGATCATCCGCTATGCCGAACTCAGAGCCGAACCGTGGCGCAACAGCGGCGGGGTAACCCGCGAACTCGCCAGCCATCCGAAGGCGGCTTCCGCCCAGGACGGCGCCTGGGACTGGCGCGTCAGCATCGCCGAGGTATCCAAGGCCGGTGCCTTTTCCGCCTTTCCCGGCATGGACCGCGTCCTGACCGTGATCGACGGCGAACTCCTGCTCCTGACCGTGGACGGCGCCGAACACCCGCTGGAGAAATACCGGCCGTTCCGGTTCTCCGGCGAAGCCGAAACAGCCAGCGCACTGCCCACCGGCGACATCCGCGACCTCAACGTGATCACCCGGAACGGTGCATTCAAGGGGTACACGTCCATCATCGAGCTCTCCAAGAAGCGCGCCCACCCGGTCTTCGAAGGTCAGCTGGGCATCCTGCTGCAGGGCCAGGCCACCGTCACCCCGGGTACCGCCGGTGATGCAGCCGCTGCCGAGTCCGGAGCCGCCGGTTCCGGCGAAGGCGACGCGCCCGAAGCAACCCCGGACTCCGCCGAGCCGGAGACGCTGGCCCGCTACGACGCCGTCGTCGGCTCCGACTCCCGGACCCCCGAGATCCTGGGCCGGGGTTTCCTGGCCGTCGTGTCGATCGACCGGGTTACCGGGTAGCAACTGCATTAGCATCCGGCAGCCGCGTTACCGTCCGGCCGTGGTGCCGGAGGACTGCAGGAGCTCCTCCTGCGCCGGCCCCACGGGTGTGAGGGCCGCGGCGATCACCACTGAGCTGGCCGAGGCCCAGGCCTGCGGACGGCAGCTCGCGGGAAACGGCACGGGCGTGCGCATGGTGTCCGAGCCGTGGCCGCCGAAGAGTTCGGGCAGCCGCCAGTCGTTGGCCTCGGCCACCTGCAGCAGCCCGGCCGCGAGCTGCGCCGCTTCAGCCGGGAAGCCGTCGGCCAGCATGCCGCTGATGATCAGGGCCGTGTCATGGCTCCAGACCGCGCCGGCGTGGTAGCGGGTGGGCCAGTAACCGCCGTTGGTGGTGGACAGCGTCCGCACTCCGTAGCCGGAAAACATGGTGGGATCCATAACGCGGCGCACCACGATGAGCTGCTCTTCCCTGTTCAGGATCCCGGTGCCGAGCAGGTGCCCCATGTTGGAGGTCACACCGTCCACCGGGCGCTTGTCAGCGTCCAGGGCGAGCGCAGGGTACGGACCGAGCTCGTCCTCGCACCAGAACTGCGCGCGAAAGCGTTCGGCCATGCCGGCCGCATAGCCGCGCCACTCCGCGGCTCCCGGACGTCCGAAGGCCTCAAGGATTTCCGCGCCCACCATGGCTGCCTCGTAGGCGTAGGCCTGGACCTCGGCCAGCGCGATGGGCCCCTTCGCGAGCGTGCCGTCGTGCCAGCGGATGGCGTCGCCGGAATCCTTCCAGCCCTGGTTCACCAGGCCGGTCCCGGACTCGTCCAGGTATTCCAGGAAGCCGTCACCATCCAGGTCGCCGTGGTCGCGGAGCCATTCGAGGGCATCCAGCAGGTTGGGCAGGAGCTCTTCCACCTCGGCGTCCGGTAGGCCGGCCTTCCAGGCATCGTGCAGGAGGCAGATCCACAGCGGCGTGGCGTCAATGGTGCCGTAGTACACGGGCGGCAGGCGCAGTGCCTGTCCGCTCTCGGCCATGGTCAGGACGGTCCGCCGGACCTCGTGCAGGATCTTTCCGGGCTGGACGGCAGTGGTGTGGTCCGTCCCGGTGCCCTGCCGGCCTGCGAGGGCACGGAGTGTTCCGCCCGCAATGGCAGTGTTGATGGGCAGCAGCATGCGGGCCGCAATGATCGAATCGCGGCCGAACATGGTGAAGAACCACGGTGCCCCGGCTGCCAGGAACGTGTCATGCGGATGTGAATAGTGCGCCAGGCGCAGGCTGTTGAGATCGCTGACGGACCGTTCCAGGAGCCGGTCCAGCCGAGGATCGTCCGATGCCGGAGCAACAATGGGCTCCCCGTCCGCCGCGAGCATCGGTGAATCCGCATCGGTCAGGTCCACGGCCCAGCCCAGCTGGACGGGCACTCCCGGCTTCACTTCCACGGCCCAGTCGATGGTCACCTTGCTGCCACGCATGCTAACGGTTCCGTTGTCCGCGGTCAGGGTCAGCGTGGTGTCCGTGTCCCGCCAGGACCATGTGGGCGCCTGCGGTTCCACAGGGGCGTGGCCGCGGCCGCCCTGCTTGACCTGCTCCATGGTAGTGTTGTCCGCGCCGAGGGTCAGCCGGACGTTCAAGGTCATGGGCTGCAGCATGGCCGATTCGAGGCGCAGCGTCTCTGCCACCGTCCCGGAGCAGCCGGCGAGCGTCTCGGTGGTGTCGCCCGCGCGGAGACGGCTGGACGCGGCCGTGCGCGTGCGCACCAAGGAGAGCAGGGGGTCGGCCACCTCGGCGTCAGCGCGCACAAAGTAGATGTAGTCGGTTTCCGTGGAGGAACGCAGCTGCGTTGACACCCATTCCGGCTCCCGCCCGTCCACGGTGAGGACCGCGGTGTGGATCACCCGGTCATCGCCGCAGTAGATCCCCTGCGCCCCGGCATGCCGGATCTGCCCGTGCGCGTCGGACCATGCCTGGATCGGGGCGCTGAACACTCCGGAGAGATTGTGCAGGTATGGCTGTTCAGAGGCCAAGGATAAACAACTCCTGGTGACGTTGGATGGCCGGGCAAAGACGGCCGTCCGCATTACCTGCGGGGACCTGGGCCCACAATTTTGATCGATCAAATTTTGTGCGTTTAGATCGTCTCACACGTTACTGTGTGAGGGAAAGGCCAGCGTGCTGAGGCCCTCACGGGATGCCACCGACGCTGCCCGCCCAACCCGAATCCGAAGGAGTCCGCTTGCCCCGGCCCACCCTCGCCAGCCTGGCCAGCGAACTTGCCGTGTCGCGGCAGACCATCTCCAACGTGCTGAATTCGCCGCACAAGGTCAAACCCGCCACCCGGGAGCGGGTCCTGGCCGCCATCGCTGCAGCTGGCTACCGGCCCAGTGCGGCCGCCCGCCAGCTGCGAACGCAGCGCTCCATGAACTTCGGCATGCGGCTCTATCCCGCCACGGACGGCATCAACGGCGCCGTCCTGGACCGCTTCCTGCACGCGCTCACCGAAGCGGCCCAGTCAGCCGGGTACAGGCTCACGTTGTTTTGCGCAGATTCGGACGAGGACGAAGTCCGCCAGTACGAACAGCTCCTGGACGTCGCCGGGCTGGACGGCTTCATCCTGACCTCCAGCGCCCCTGACGACGCGCGGCCGCGCTGGCTGCAGGAACGCGGCACGCCCTTCGCCGTTTTCGGCCGCCCTTGGGATGCCGACGGACACTCCGCGGCGGCGGAACACGCCTGGGTGGACGTGGACGGCGCCGCCGGAACGGAAGCTGCCGTGAATATGCTGCTGGCCCAGGGCCACTCCAGGATCGGCTTCCTGGGCTGGCATACGGGCAACCCGGTGGGCGCCGACCGCCGCCAAGGCTGGGAGCGCGCCATGACGGCTGCCGGATACGGCCGGGATGTTCCCGTCCTCGGCGCCGAGGCCGAAGACACCGTTGCCGGCGGCGCCTCCGGAGCGGCCCTGCTGGCATCGAAGGGTGCCACGGCTGTGGTCTGTTCCAGCGACTCGCTGGCCCTGGGAGCCATGGAGAAGCTCCGTGAGGCACGGCCTGGCGCCTTCCTGCCCGGCCAGCCTGCCGGGCCGGACGGCCGGGCCGCGATTGTGGGCTTCGACGACACTCCCGTGGCTGCCGCCCTGGGACTCTCCAGCGTCGCGCAGCCGGTGGAGGAGGCGGCGCGCCACATCATCCGCGTGCTGACGCACGAACTGGCGGCCACCCCCGCGGCGGCGATCGTCCCGCCGGCACGGCAGCTCCTCCTCGCGCCGCGGGTGGTGGAACGGATTCCGCTGCCGCTGGCGGCACCGGGTTCCGGGTAAGGCGCCGGCTGGGACAGGAACCCGCCGGGCATTGATCTTTCTCCGGCGGTGCCCTAATGTCCCCAGCTACCAGGTGAATCCGTGGAGCCGATCATGCCCGAGAAAGAGTCCGCACAAGCCTCGCCCAATGCCAGTCCAGCCCTCCATGGGACTGCGCCCCTCGTAGCGATCGGCATGACGTGCGGGATTGCCTGGGCCGCTGGATTCCGTGGCTACATGGTCGAACTCGCCGGCCCGGCATCCACATTCGGCTGGTGGGGGACGTTCGGCGCGATCCTCCTGCCTGGAGCCACCGTCGGCGGACTCCTGGGGTGGGCCGAAGCACTCCGGCGGTCAGGCGGCCGGCGGGGATGGCACTGGCTCGCCCTCGCCCCGCTCGCGTTCGCCATCGCGCCACTGCTCATGCCCGGCGCGGTTACAGCACTGCTCACGCAAGGCCTTGGCGGAGGCGCGATCGCCGTTGCCCTGATGGCGATCGGCGGGGGCTACGCACTGTCCCGCCGCGGGCCGCTCTGGGCCAGGATCGCCTGCGGCCTCGTCAGCGCAGCCCTCGCCGCGGCACTCGCCCTGGCAGGGCCCGGGATCGCCGGCCCCGTGCTCGCCATCACCGAACCGCGCGGCGCCTGGGTTGCGGTACTGGGGGCGTCGTTCATCGCAGTGCTTGCCCTCGCCTCCTCGATCCCGCACCGGCCCGCAGACAGCCGGTGACCTTAGCCACCAATGGTGGCCACCCGGCGTCGGGCGTTGCTACGCTGGGATCAAGGTTCCCCTCCGGCACCTCCGGACGACGGTTCAGTACCCGGCACGCGACAAGACTGGCCAAAGGATCTGTCATGTCGTGGTTAATCCTCGTTCTGTCCGGGGCGCTCGAGGCCGTGTGGGCCGCAGCGCTGCACCGCACCTCCCAGGCCACAGGCCGCCGGCGCGTGCTTCCCATGGTCGTCTTCCTGGTTTCCGTCATCGCGAGCACCGGCGGCCTCGCTATCGCGATGCAGTCCATTCCCACCGGCACCGCCTACGCCGTGTGGGTGGGTGTAGGTGTGGTGCTGACCTCCGCTTACGCGATCATCACCAAGGTGGAACGGGCGACGGCGGGGCGGCTGCTGCTGCTCGCCGGGCTCGCCGCGTGCGTGGTAGGCCTGAAGGTGGTGGCGTAATGCTTAGCAAGAATGCGTCCGCCTGGCTGATCCTGCTCGGTTCCGCCGTACTCGAGGCCGTCTGGGCCACCGCCCTGGGGCTGTCCGACGGCTTCTCCCAGGCGCTCCCGACCATAGTCTTTGCCGTCACTGCCACACTGAGCATGGTGGGACTGGGGATCGCAGTGAAGTCGATCCCGCTCGGGACCGCCTACGCAGTGTGGGTGGGCGTCGGCGCTGCCCTGACCGTCGGCTGGGCCATGGCCACCGGCGTCGAGCCTGCCAGTCCGCTCAAGTTGCTGTTCATCGCCGGGATTGTTGGCTGCGCGGCGGGGCTGAAGCTGCTGCCGCAGGACCGCGGAGCCGCACAGCACTCACCGGCACGCCGGACTAAACAGCAGCACTGACTAGGCTGGTGCCATGGTGACTTCTTCAGTGGACCCGGGCACTGCCCCACGGCTGGACGACGCCATGCTCCGGCATCCGGAGATAAGGGCGGCAGTGGCCGACCTGCGTGCCCGCGTCGCGTCCGGGAAGCGGATGCTACTCGGCATCACAGGTTCGCCGGGATCCGGCAAATCGACCTTCGCGGCCGGCCTGCACGCCCTCTTTGATGCCGGCACGTCCGTGGTGGTCCCCATGGACGGCTTCCACCTTGGCAATGCGATCATCGACGGCACGCCGCTGCGGCAGCGCAAAGGGGCAATCGACACGTTCGACGTCGGCGGTTACCTCTCGCTGTTGCAGCGGCTGGCACGGCGGGATGAGCCAGTGGTCTATGCACCGGATTTCCGCCGGCAGATCGACGAGCCGGTGGCTGCCTCCATCGCCGTCCCGGCTTCGGTGCCGCTGGTGATCACCGAAGGAAACTACCTTCTGGCGGACCACCCCGCGTGGCGGCAGGTCCGTGCGCAGCTGGACGAGGTCTGGTTCATGGACACTCCCCCGGACCTTCGACTCGAGCGGCTGGTGGACAGGCACGTGCACTTTGGCATGGACCGGCCCGCGGCGGAGGAGTGGGCCGGCGGCTCGGATGAGGCCAACGCACGGCTGATCGAGTCCACCCGCCCTGCCGCCGACCGCGTCATTCCCTGGTCCTAGCGTTTCCGGTTCGTTCACTGCGCGTTCCCCGCAGCCTGCAGTGGATTTTTCCTGGGGTCTTTTTTCAGTGACACACCGCCCGGACCCCGCAGCCCTGTTAGCCTGCTCCTAGGATCACCGGACCATCAACGGGTCTCAGCCGGTGGCTGGGTCCCCCGTGGCTCCTGGACGCAGAGGACAACAGCACATGGATGGGAACGCGCCGGGCAAGGCTTCGGGGCCGGCCTCCACACCGGCGGATACCGGCGTGGAGGGGCCCGAGCGCACGTGGAGCCTGCAGCGCGAATGGTCCAGGGCCTTCCTGCTGATGCTCGCGGCACTGCTGGTCGGGGCCGCGGTAACGATCGTGGGTGTGCGCGGCCTGATGGACCAGGTGCAGGCGACGTCCGCCCAGCTCCATCTCGAGCTGGACAAAGTGGAGGTCCTGCGGTCAGCCCTCGACGCCCACGAGCAAGCCGGCCACCGGTTGCTTTCCGGCGCTCCTGCCGACCGGGAGGCGTTCCTCCGCCAACAGACCGACATCTCCAGCCGGTTCGCGGACACGGCTGCTGTTTTTCCGGACGGCACAGAGACGCGACGAACAGTCCTCGATGCCAGCCGCTCGTGGCAGAATTCCTTTGCCGCACACGGGCTCTGGGGCGGCCAGGTGGAATCGCTCCAGGGCAACCATGTGGACGAGACCCCCGCGCTGGCGGCTTCCAGCGCGGAGATCCGCGGGCAACTGGCGGCGGTCCGGCGTCACTCCCTTGCACAGTTGGATGAAGGACTTGAGCACAGCTCCGAGCTCGAGCAGGTCCTTTTTGTCGGGCGGATAACGTTGTTCCTCGTAGCCGTCGCGGCCACGGTGTACTTCCGCCGCAGGATGGTCAAGGACCTCATGCGGCCGGTGGAAAGCCTGCACAAGGGTGTCCGAAAGCTGCGGGGCGGCAACTACGACCACCGCATCGAAGTGTTCCGCCGCGACGAACTCGGCGAGTTGGCGGAAGCCTTCAACGGCATGGCCGCCGCCGTCCACAACAGCCACGTGAACCTGACGCATCGCGCCACCCATGACCCCCTGACAGGGCTGGCCAACCGTGCGGCGCTGATGGAACGCCTCACGGAATCCTTTGGCAGCGGGAGCACCCGCCGGAACCGGAGCGAGGGACTGCTGTTCATCGACATCGACGACTTCAAGGATGTCAATGACTCGCTGGGACATGAGCGGGGCGATGACCTGCTCGGCCAGCTGGCCACGCGCCTCCAGGGCTGCGTGCGCACCCACGACCTCGTTGCCCGCGTCGGCGGGGACGAATTCGCGATAGTTGTGATGGACGACGACGCCGGTTCCATTACCGCGGGAATCGCAGAACGGATCCACGAGGCACTGCGTGCACCTTTCTTCCTGGGCGAGGACCGGCGGACAGTCACGGCCAGCATGGGCGCGGCCCAGCGGCGGCCGGGCACCAGCGATGCGGCCGAACTGCTGCGCCAGGCGGATTTCGCGATGTACCTCGCCAAACATGGCGGCAAAGCCCGCTATCAGCTGTTTGATGCCGAGGGCTACGACCATATGACGTACCGTGCCGCCCTCAAACGGGACCTCGCCACGGCGGTGACCGGCGGCCAGCTCCGCCTCGAATACCAGCCGATTGCGGACTTGAACAGCGGAGAGATCCTCGGCGTGGAGGCGCTGGTGCGCTGGCAGCACCCCACCCTGGGACAGCTGGCCCCGTCCGAATTCATTCCGCTCGCCGAGGAGACCGGAGACATCGACGCGGTCGGCTGCTGGGTGCTGGACACCGCAAGCCGCCAGGCGGCCGGCTGGCGGAAGGCGTTGCCACAGTGCGAAAACCTCTGGATTGCCGTCAACCTCTCAACCATCCAGCTCCCCAATCCCCGGAACCTGGCCGCCATCAAGCGCATCCTTTCCGACCCCGCGGCGCAGGCGGACAAAGTGGTGCTTGAAGTCACCGAAACAGCCCTGGCCGGCAGCACTGACGGCGGCGTCGCAGCCCTTAAAACTTTGAAGGATACCGGCGTCCGCGTTGCCATCGACGATTTCGGCACCGGATATTCCTCATTGAGCTCGCTGGCCGTGCTCCCGGCAGACATCCTCAAGATTGACCGTTCGTTCCTTGGGCGGCAGGCCTCCGCGGCGCAATCGGCGGCGATGCTCGAAGGCATCCTGGGGCTGGCCCGCATGCTGTCCCTCGAAGTGATCGCCGAAGGCGTGGAGGAACCCGGGCAGCTGGAGCTCCTCCGTGCCCTGGACTGCCAGATGGGGCAAGGCTACCTCCTGGCCCACCCGGGTTCCGCCGAGGCGATCGAGGCCCTGCTGGCAACAGGAGCCCGGCTCCAGACCGGCCCGGCAGCGTTTGAGGAAGCCATCGATTCCTGAGGAATACCGGCCTTCCCGCCGCGGTTGTTGGCAGGGAAACGGATTCACAGCGAACGGAGCCCATCATGACTGCACCATCAGTCCACCTCGGCGACGGCCTCACCGTCAGTCCCCTGGGATTCGGCGGCATGGCCCTCACCCCGGTCTACGGCGGAGTGGACCAGGGCGAGGCTTTGCGGACCCTGCACCATGCGGTGGACGCGGGTGTCAGCTTCATCGACACCGCGGATATCTACGGTGGCGGCAGCAACGAGGAACTGATCGCCCAACTGCTGAAGGACCGCCGGGGCGAAGTGCAGCTGGCCACCAAGTTCGGGCTCGTGGGCACCCCCGGCAGCGGCTACACCGACATCCGCGGCGACCGCGCCTACATCCAACAGGCTGTAGAAGCCAGCCTCCGCCGCCTGGGCACCGACACCATTGACCTGTACTACATGCACCGCCGGGACCTCCGCGTTCCGATTGTGGAAACCGTGGAGGCCATGGCGGCGCTGGTGCAGCAAGGCAAGGTGCGGCACCTCGGCCTGTCGGAGGTGACGGCCGAGGAGCTGCGGGAAGCCAGCAGCGTCCACCCCATCGCCGCGGTCCAGAGCGAATGGTCCATCTGGAGCCGCGATGTGGAACGCAACGTTGTTCCCGCGGCAGCCGCGCTTGGGGTGGGTTTTGTGCCCTATTCGCCGCTGGGCCGGGGATTCCTCACCGGCACGGTGGACGCTTCGAAGCTCGGGAGCGGCGACTTCCGCCGCAACATCCCGCGCTTCGCCGCCGACGCCGCGGACGCCAACCAGGGAGTGGTGGCCGCCGTACAGGCTGTCGCCGACGAGCTGAAGGTTGCCGGGCGGGCTGCAACTCCCGCCCAGGTGGCGCTCGCCTGGCTGTTTGCCCACGGCAAAAAGCTCGGCCTGGCAGTGGTTCCCATTCCGGGCACACGCAGGGCGGAACGGATTGACGAGAACCTGGGCGCCTTGGCACTCAATTTGACCCCGGCGCAACTGGAGAGGCTCGACTCCGCCGCGGACGCCGTCGTCGGCTCCCGCTCTGCGGACCCCAACTGGGTGTCCCAAGGCCGTGAATAGGGTTTCCGTAGACTGAAGCCCATGGATTCCCTCATTCACGACCTGCGTGACATTACCATCCGCCGGATTTCGGTCAGCGAGATGGACAACAACGTGTATCTGCTGACCAGCAAGGCAACCGGCGCGCAGCTCCTGATCGATGCGGCCGATGATCTGGCCGCCATCCAGGCGCTGCTTGCCGACGCCGCCGCGGATACCTCCGCGACGCCGAAGCTGGCGCTGGTTGCCACCACCCACCAGCACTGGGACCATGTCCGTGCGCTGCCGGGCCTGGTCGGGGCCACCGGGGTAAAGACGGCGGCCGGGACGGATGACGCCCCCGAGCTGCCTGTCCCGGTGGATGTGCTGCTGGACCACGGGGACGTGGGCAACTTCGACGGGTTCGATGTGAGCGCCGTACATCTCCGGGGACACACCCCGGGGTCTGTGGCTCTGGTGTACCAGGACCCGGAAGGACCTGCGCACATCTTCTCCGGCGACTCACTGTTCCCGGGCGGCGTGGGCAACACGCAGAACGATCCCGAACGCTTCGCCCAGCTGATCAGCGATGTCAGCGAGCGGCTGTTCGGCGTCTATCCCGATGACACCGTGGTCCATCCGGGCCACGGCAAGCCCACCACGCTCGGTGCCGAGCGTCCGCACCTTGGGGAGTGGCGCGCCCGGGGCTGGTGACGACCGGTTAACAACCGATCGAGTGCTCCGCAACTGCCGTTATGAACCCTCTAAACGGCGGTTACGGAACACTCGATGCCGGTTAAGGGACCTTAGCGGCTGCGGCGTTCGTTCGACGCCGGAGCTGAGGCGCGGCGGGGACCGCCGCTGCGTGCCGGACGGCCTTCGCCGGAGCGGCCGTTGCCGCCGCCGGAGTAGGATCCGCCCGAGGTGCCGCCGGTGTTGGAGGACCAGACTGCAGCGTTGCCGCCGGCTGAGCCGGACTTGGCACCGGCAGCGGCGCGCTGGCCCGTTGCCGGACGTCCGCCGCGCTGGCCACCCGTTGCCGCACCGGTGCGGGGTGCACCGCCGCTGCGGGGCGCACCACCGCGGGGTGCGCTGGTGCGGGTTGCGCCGCCGCGGGCGTCGCCCCGGGCGTCGGAGGCACGTGCGTCAGACCCGCGGCCGGCCGATGCACGGCCGCCTGCTGCGGGAACGTCGTTGTGGTGCGAGTATGCGGTGGAACGGCCACGGCCGCGTGCATTGCGGCGCTCGGCGCGCTCGGCGTCGGCGCGGTCCTGGTTCTTCTCGGCAACGCGCTCGGCCGCGTTGCGGGCAGCGGCCTGGCCCTCGTAGGCCACGGCACGGCGCTCGGAACGCGCAAGATCCGTACGGGGAGCCTCGGCTCCGACGCGTCCGCGTCCGCCACGTCCGCCGCGGCCACCCGCAGTGGGTGCGGCCTGCGTGGAGCGGCGGGCGCGCTTGCGCTCGGCGTTTGCACCCGTGGAGGTGCCGCCGCCCTGGTTGGACTTGGCGGCCAGCAGTGCGGCGCGGGTGCGCGGATCGATCTTGTCGGCCATTTCGCCCACCAGTTCTGCAACCAGGGGCGAGTTGGCGGTGACTCGCTCGAAGTTGACCTCAACGCCGGCAGCCTTCATCAGCTTCTTGACGTCGGACTGCTGCTCCGGGAGGGTCAGCGTGACCACGGTGCCGTCGGAACCGGCGCGGGCCGTACGGCCGGAGCGGTGCAGGTATGCCTTGTGCTCCGTGGGCGGGTCAACATGGATGACCAGTTCGACGTCGTCCACGTGGACGCCGCGGGCCGCGACGTCGGTGGCCACCAGGACGCGGACCTCGCCGGAGGAGAACTCGGCCAGGTTGCGGTCACGGGCGTTCTGCGAAAGGTTGCCGTGCAGGTCGACGGCGGGGATGCCGGCGTCCGTCAGGGTCTTGGCAAGCTTGCGTGCATGGTGCTTGGTGCGCATGAAGAGCACACGGCGGCCAGCGCCCGAGGCGAGCTCAACGATCAGCTGCTTCTTGACGGTCTGGTCGTTGACCACCAGCACGTGGTGTTCCATGGTGGTCACCGCGGCCTGTGATTCATCCACAGCGTGGGTCAGCGGGTTGGACAGGTAACGCTGGACGATCTTGTCCACGCCGTTGTCCAGGGTGGCGGAGAACAGCAGGCGCTGGCCCTGGCTGGGGGTCATGTCCATGAGCTTCTTGACCACCGGCAGGAAGCCGAGGTCGGCCATGTGGTCGGCCTCGTCCAGAACGGTGATCTCGACACCTTCAAGGGTCAGGATGCGCTGGCGGATCAGGTCCTCCAGGCGTCCCGGGCAGGCGATGACGATGTCAACGCCGGCACGCAGGGCCTTTTCCTGACGGGCCTGGGAGATGCCGCCATAGATCACGGTGGTGGTCAGGCCCATGGCCTTGGCCATCGGCTCGATGGTGGCGTTGATCTGGGTGGCCAGCTCGCGGGTCGGCGCAAGGACCAGGCCCATCGGGCGGCCCGGCTTGCGGAAGTGCTTGGCTTCCCGCTCAGCGAGTCGTGCTACAAGCGGGATTGCGAAGGCAATGGTCTTGCCGGAGCCGGTGCGGCCGCGGCCCAGGACGTCGCGTCCGGCCAGGGTGTCAGGAAGGGTCTTGACCTGGATGGGGAACGGTTCAACGATTCCCTGGGCGGTCAGCGTGTCGGCGAGTGCTTTGGGCGTGCCGAGGGCAGCAAAAGTTGTCATGTGTTTCAAAGGTCTTTCAGGCGGTATCCGTGCGGATATCGGCCCCCGGTGCCGGTTGGCCCAGGGGTTCGCCGAAGAAAAGTCAGGTGATCAACCGGGCTGCTGCCAACCTTGCGGCGGCGGAAGCCGGGACCAAATAGAACGCGTTCATCGACGCAGGATGTGCCTCTCACATGAAAAAAACCCACTCCCTGCCGGACAAATCCTTTGGGGGATCCGGTTGATGAACCGAATCAAAGTGGGCATCACTGCACATCAAGTTCCACCAGTCTAGCATCCGGGGACGGCGGGCCCCGCTTCGAGGCCCGAAATCCGGCGCGCCGCCGGGACCGCATTACCAGCCAGGTCCAGCGCAGGGCCATTTTCACGTCCAACAACAGACTACAATTGATGCTTTGACGCTCGACGTTTGTCGAGGAGCAATCGACGCGGACGGCGGCGCATTAGCCCTATCCGGGACACGGAACAGGGGGGCTCCACCATGGCCACCCAGCCCGGCAACGTACCGATGAACGCCCTTTCCCACCCCGGCGGAGGGGTGCACCGTTCCGGACCGCCGCCGTCGGAATCCGGTCAATACCGCGAACGGAAAGCATTCCTGCCCCGCCGGAAAAGGCCGCAAAGTTGCCCCTAGTCTTAATCCACACCCCAACTGTTACCTCCGTCACACTTGTGGCGGCTCCGTGCGGATGGCGGTGCGGCTGCCTGCTCCCAGAGCAGTCAGCCAGCAACGCAGTCCGCCTGTGACAAGGAAA
This sequence comes from Arthrobacter sp. NPDC093128, assembly GCF_040683875.1. Lineage (NCBI taxonomy): Bacteria > Bacillati > Actinomycetota > Actinomycetes > Micrococcales > Micrococcaceae > Arthrobacter > Arthrobacter sp. NPDC093128. The sequence continues at coordinate 167,224 of NZ_JBFBEY010000008.1, read as the reverse complement.
GAAGCACTGATGTCTGAACGCACCACCACGGTTGCCAGGAACACTGCAACGGAACCAACCAGCGGAGGCCACAGCCAGGAACCGCACCTTGCCCGAGCGCTGAGCAACCGCCACATCCAGCTGCTGGCCATCGGCGGCGCCATCGGAACCGGCCTGTTCATGGGCTCCGGCAAGACCATTTCCCTCGCCGGCCCTTCCGTCATATTCGTCTACATGATCATCGGCTTCATGCTGTTCTTCGTGATGCGGGCGATGGGCGAAATCCTGCTTTCCAACCTGAACTACAAGTCCTTCAGCGACTTCGCCGGAGACCTCCTGGGTCCGTGGGCCGGGTTCTTCACCGGCTGGTCCTACTGGTTCTTCTGGGTTGTCACCGGAGTGGCGGACATTGTGGCGATCGCCGGCTACGTGGACAAGCTCGCCCCCGGCACCCCGCTGTGGATCCCGGCGCTCCTTACCCCCGTGGTGCTGATCCTGCTGAACCTCCCCACGGTCAAGGCCTTCGGTGAAGCAGAGTTCTGGTTCGCCATCATCAAGGTGGTGGCCATCGTGGCGCTGATCGGCACGGGCATCGTGATGATCGCAACGAACTTCACCTCCCCCAACGGCGCTGTAGCCAACCTGGCCAACATGTGGAACGACGGCGGCATGTTCCCGCACGGCATGTTCGGCTTCATCCTCGGGTTCCAGATCGCCATCTTCGCCTTTGCCGGCATCGAACTCGTCGGCACCGCGGCGGCCGAAACCAAGGACCCGGAGAAGAACCTGCCGCGGGCCATCAACTCCATCCCCATCCGCGTCCTGCTCTTCTACGTCGGTGCCCTGGTGGTCATCATGGCGGTCAACCCGTGGCGGAGCATCGACGCCGCGAGCAGCCCCTTCATCGGCATGTTCACCCTGGCCGGCCTGGGCATCGCCGCTGTGGTCATCAACCTGGTGGTCCTCACCTCCGCGGCCTCCAGCGCCAACTCCGGCATCTACTCCACCTCGCGCATGGTCTACGGCCTGGCCCAGGACGGCAACGCCCCGAAGGCCTTCGGCAAGCTGAGCATCCGCAAGGTTCCGCAGAACGCCTTGCTGTTCTCCTGCATCTTCCTGCTGGCCGGCCTGGTGCTGCTCTACTCGGGCGACTCCGTCATCGGCGCCTTCACCGTGGTCACCTCGGTTGCCTCGGTGCTCACAATGTTCGTCTGGTCCATGATTCTGGTCAGCTACATTGTGTTCCGCCGCCGCCGGCCCGAACTGCACGCAGAATCCGCCTTCAAGATGCCCGGTGGCACGTTCATGCCCTACGTGGTGCTGGCGTTCTTCGTGTTTATGCTCGTGGCGCTTGCCCAGGCCGACGACACCCGCCTGGCCCTGTTCGTAGCGCCCCTCTGGTTCCTGATCCTGGGCGCGGCCTGGCACTTCAACCGGAAGACGCCGCTCCAGCAGGCGCGGATCGCAGAGTGGAAGGCTGAGTCTGATTCGGACAAAGCAAAGGTCAGCACCCTGAGCTAGGACGTTCGGCGCGCCGCAACCCGCGGCGCCACAACCACAGCGACGACGGCGATGGCGGCCGTGAGGGCGAACACTCCCGCGAAGGAGGCCCCCGACACCCCGCCCGCCGTCGTCGTTGCGGTTAATGCCGTGAACACGATCCCGGTGGTGGCCAGGGCGAGCGCGCCGCCGAGGGAATCGGAAATGGACATGGCGGAGCTGTTGAAACCCTCCGTGTCCGGCGTGGACATGGCCAGTGTCATGACGCTCAGGCGCGGATACATCAGCCCCATGCCGCCACCGGCGAAGATCCAGCCGGCGATCGCGACGGCGGCCGGCCAGCCCAGGACGGTGGTCACCAGGGCAAGGACGACGGCGCCGAGCACCATCGCGGATCCGATCACGATGGCCAGCCGGTGGGTCAGCTTCGTCCCGAGCCTGCCCTGGACGGCGGAAGCTCCGGCCCAGGCAATTGCACCGAACGTGAGGGTCAGCCCGGCGAAGGTGGGCGAATAGGAATAGCGCTCCACCAGCAGGTACGGCAGGTAGACCTCCGCCCCGAAGAACGCCGCCGAGACCAGCCCGCGGGCCAGAATGACGCTCGGCAGCCCGCGCCGGGCCAGCAGGGTGCCGCGGGGCACCAGCGGGCGGACCGCCACCAGTGCAATCACGACGGCGGCCGCCGCCAGCGCGCCGCCCGCTACCGGGACCTGCGCGGAGAGGTTCAGGCCGAGGACGGCGAGCGCCGCGAGGGCGGCCCAGGCGAGCCGGCCGTAGGACCACCGCCGGGTCTTCGCGCTAGCCTCCGGCCCGTCAGTTTTTGCGGAGGCCCCAGCCGCTGCCGGACGGCCGTGCAGCCCGCGCAGCGCCGGCACGATCATCAGGAGCGCCGGAACCACCAGCCCCACCACGCCCAGGAACACCCAGTGCCAGCTTGCCGCCTGCGCCACGATTCCGGCGGCGAAGGGGCCCACCAGGGACGGGATCACCCAAGCCGCGGAAAAGGCGGCGAAGATCTTCGGGTGCAGCACCGGCGGGTAGACGCGTGCCACCACAACGTACAGGGCCACGGTCATGGCGCCGCCACCCAGTCCCTGCACCAGCCGGCCGGCCACCAGGACGGCCATGCTTCCCGCGGTGCCGGCGATCAGCAGGCCAAGCACGAACATGGCCACCGACGCGTAGAGCGGCCCGACGGGCCCGCGGCGGTCCGACCAATTGCCGGCTGCCACCATGCCGATCACACCCGTGGCGAGGGGGCCGGCGAAGGCCAGGGCGTAGAGCCCGGCGCCGTCCAGCTCACGGCTGACCAGCGGCATGATGGTGGTCACCGCGAGGGACTCGAAGGCTGCCAGGAACACCAGCGCGCACGCGCCTGCCGTCACCAGGAGGTAGTGGCGGTGCAGGATTCCTGCGGTCGCCGGGGCGGATGGTGGGGCGCTTCGTTGCACGGTGGTGGCCTGATCAATAGTCATGGACGTTACCGTAGGACCTCAACTAAGGTTGAGGTCAAGGTGCCGCCCTGGATGCGGAAATGACGCTCGGCGTTCGGTTGCAGCCTTCGGGAAAGCCTAGGGGGAAGCATGCCACAGCTTGTCGGCGGAGCACACCATGCCCTGAGCATCGGTGAGTTGTCCGAACGGAGCGGGGTGGCGCCGTCGGCCCTTCATTTCTACGAACGCAACGGCCTGATCTCCTCCGCGCGGACGTCCGGAAACCAGCGGCGGTACCGCCGCGACGCCTTGCGGCGTGTCGCGTTCATCCGGGTCTCCCAGCGGGTCGGCATCCCGCTGAAGGAGATCCGGGCGGCGCTGGATTCCCTGCCTGAAGGCCGGACCCCCACCAAGCGCGACTGGTCCCGGCTTTCGCGGCTGTGGCGCTCGGAACTGGACGCACGCATCGCCGCCCTGGAGCATTTGCGGCGCGACCTGGACGGGTGCATCGGCTGCGGCTGCCTCAGCCTGAAGGCCTGCCGGCTGCAGAATCCGGCGGACGCGCTGGGCGACGGCGGCACGGGCCCCCGGCGCTGGGAACCCGGTTCACGCGACAATGGCGCCGGAGACCCTGGCACCGGGGCCTCCGAAGGTCCGGACGCCTAAGCGTCCAGCCTTAACCCGAGGGAAGGCTCAACCCTACCGAAGGCACGACTGCGCCGGTCGCCGTCGAGTCCGGGTTCAGCATCCAGCCCACCCGCTTGACGCTGCTGAGCATCACCACGCTCTCCACGAGTTCAATACCCGGGATCCGCTGCTGCAGCGCAAGTTCCTCGGTCAGGACGTCGGCCACCGACTGCAGCCACATGATGATCACAAAGTTGGTCCGTCCGGTGGTGGAGGCGGCAAGCCGGACGTTGCGGAACCCCCGGAGCTCGGCCGCGGCGGCATCATGCTGGCCGGGCGGAACATTTGCGAACCACTGGCACGTCACCGGAAACCCCGAATACTTCTGCGCGATCTCGCAGCGGAAGGACAGCACCCGGCTGGCCAGCACGCGGTTCAGCTGCCGCTGGACCGTGGCCGGGTGCCGTCCCAGGGCGCGGGCGATGTCCGCTGCCGTCGCCCGGCCGTCCCGGGCCAGGAAGGGCAGCAGATCCAAGTGGCTGGCGGGCAGCGGCTCCCGCAGGGAAAGCGGCGGAGCGGACCCCGCGGCCTCAGGTCCCGCCTTGGACCGCAGCGCCGCCACCTGCGCACGGTCCAGGACGTTGAGCCGCCAGGAGTAGGCACCCGTGTGCAGCCGGGTGCACAGCGCTGTCTGGTACTTCACGAGCCCGTCGATGTCCTTGAGCCGCGCGGCCACGGCGGTGCCGAACTCCTCCAGGGACTGCGTGATCGCCGTCAGCATCAGGTCGCGGTTGCTGGCCGCCTCCTCTACGGTGACTATTTCCGGCACTGCCGCCAGGGCCTCCGTCACATCATCACGGCGGTGCATTTCGCACTCCACGTCCACAAACGCCAGGCACATCTGCTGCGGGTCGCCCATCAGGTGCGCGGTGACCCAGGACGCCCCGGCGGAGCGCAGCCGCTCCCAGCGCGCCGCCAGCGTGGTGGCGTGGACGCCTAGGACCTCTGCGGCGTCCGCCCAGCTCAGCCGCGGCGCTATCTGGAGGGCGTTTATGAGGGCCAGGTCCTCCTCGCTGAGTTCCATCTATCCCTTCCCGCGCCGCCCATGATGCGCGAATCCTGCGGCCAGTAGTCCCTATTTGCATTTTTCCAGCCATTTGGCTGTTTGTGAAGTGTGTCACGACAGACTGGAGGCCGGAGCCGCAGAACCGCTGCCGGCCCGCCGACAGATCAGGAGCACGCATGCCGATCATCACCGACGCCAAGGAGCTGCAGGGGGACCTAGCCAGGTTCAGGCACCAGCTGCACCAGGAGCCGGAAATCGGCCTTGATCTCCCGCGGACCCAGGAAAAGGTGCTGAAGGCACTGGACGGGCTGCCGTACGAGATCACCCTCGGCGAGAGCACGACGTCGGTTACTGCGGTCCTGCGCGGCGGCGCACCGCACGGTTCTCCCGCCAAGCCGGCGGTCCTGCTCCGCGCGGACATGGACGCCCTTCCGGTCCAGGAAAAGACCGGCGCCGAGTTCACCTCGAAGATCGACGGCGCCATGCACGCCTGCGGCCACGACCTCCACACCGCCATGCTTGCCGGAGCCGCCACACTCCTGGCCGAGCGCCGGCACGAACTGGCCGGCGACGTCGTCCTGATGTTCCAGCCGGGCGAGGAGGGCTTCGACGGCGCGAGCCACATGATCCGCGAAGGCGTCCTGGATGCCGCCGGACGGCGAGTGGATGCCGCGTACGGCATGCACGTGTTCTCCGCCCTGGAACCGCACGGGAAATTCTGCACGCGGCCCGGCGTCATGCTGAGTGCCTCCGACGGGCTGTTCGTCACTGTGCTGGGGGCCGGCGGCCACGGTTCGGCGCCGCACTCGGCCAAGGACCCGGTCACCGCGGCGGCGGAGATGGTCACCGCGCTGCAGGTGATGATCACCCGGCAGTTCAACATGTTCGATCCCGTCGTGCTGTCGGTGGGCGTCCTGCAGGCCGGGACCAAGCGGAACATCATCCCCGAAACCGCCAGGATCGAAGCCACCGTGCGCACGTTCTCCGAGGAATCCCGGGAGAAGATGATGACTTCGATCCCCGCGCTGCTTAAGGGCATCGCCGCCGCCCACGGCCTGGATGTGGATGTGGAATACCGCTCCGAGTACCCGCTGAGCGTCACTGACGTGGACGAGACCAACACCGCGGAGGACGTGATCCGCGGGCTGTTCGGCGAAGGCCGGCACATCCGCTTCGCCACGCCGCTGAGCGGATCGGAAGACTTTTCCCGCGTCATGAACGAGGTCCCCTCCACCTTTATCGGCCTCAGCGCTGTGCCGCCCGGCGCCGACCATATCGCCGCAGCGTTCAACCACTCCCCCTATGCCACGTTCGACGACGGCGTCCTCGCCGACGGCGCCGCACTGTACGCGGAACTGGCACTCTCCCGCATCGCCACCCTGGCCGCCCGGTCCTGAGAACCCTGGAGAAGACCATGACAACCACCGTCAGCCCGCAGCTCGCGGCCCGCACCGCCACCAGGAAAACCATCATTGGCACCGGCATCGGAAACGCCGTCGAATGGTACGACTGGGCCATCTACGCCACCTTTACGCCGTTCATCGCCAGCCAGCTGTTCAGCAAGGCGGACCCGGCGTCTGCGGTCCTGTCCACGTTGGCGATCTTCGCCGTCGGCTTCGTGGCACGTCCCTTCGGCGGCTTCCTCTTTGGCTGGATCGGGGACAGGATCGGCCGCAAGGCGTCCATGACCCTGGCCGTAGGCCTGGCCTCCCTGGGCAGCCTGATGATCGGCATCGCGCCCACCTTCGCTGCCGTGGGCGCGTGGGCATCCCTCATGCTGCTGGTGGCCCGGCTGGTCCAGGGCCTGGCGCACGGCGGCGAGCTGCCGTCGTCGCAAACCTATCTTTCCGAGATGGCACCCCGGGAACACCGGGGGTTCTGGGCCACGCTGATCTACACGTCCGGCACCGTGGGCATCCTCTTCGGCACCCTCCTGGGCGCTGTCCTGAACATGGCGCTGAGCACCGAGGTGATGAACGCCTGGGGCTGGCGGATCCCGTTCCTGATCGGCGCCGCCATGGGCCTCTACGCCCTGATCATGCGGTCGAAACTGCACGAGACGGACGTGTTCGAAGGCGAGTCCGGTACGGAGAAGCGGGCGCCCATCTGGCCCCAGATCGTCCGGCACCGCAAGCAGGCCCTCCAGGTGATCGGCCTGACCGTGGGGCTGACGGTGATCTACTACATCTGGGGCGTGGTGGCCCCGAGCTACGCCACGACCGCACTCAAGATCGACCGCGGTGAAGCGCTCTGGGCCGGCGTGATCGGCAACATCGTCTTCATTGCCGCCCTGCCGTTCTGGGGCAAGCTGTCCGACCGGATCGGCCGCAAGAAGGTCCTCTGGGCCGGCGCCATCGGTGCGGCTGTGATGCACTTCCCCATGACCTGGCTGCTGAAGGATTCCGCGTGGCAGCTGGCGGTCGGTATGTCCGTGATGCTCATCTTCATCGCCGCCAGCGCGGCCATTGTTCCGGCCGTCTACGCCGAGCTGTTCCCCACCAGCATCCGCACCGTGGGCGTCGGGGTCCCCTACTCCATCTGCGTCGCAGTGTTCGGCGGAACCGCGCCGTACCTGCAGCAGTGGCTTGGCACCACGCTTCAGCTGCCCAGCCTTTTCAACATCTACGCCGTGGTGCTGCTCCTGATCAGCGCGGCATTCGTCTTCAGTCTTCCCGAAACCAAGGGGAAGGACCTGCGCGGCTGACGCTGCTTCCTGGGTGAACCGGCGAAGGCCGGGCGGCTTGGCCGCCCGGCCTTTGCGGTGTCTGCGAGAATGGCGCCATGCGGGCACCTTTTGTACACGAGGCAACCGTCGGGATGGCGGCCGACGGCGACACCAGGGGCCCCGGCGGGGCCATCACCCTGGAATTATGCGGGAGCTGGGACCACAGCCCGCCCTGCCCTGTGGCGGCCCACCATACGCGGGCTGAAAGAGCGGGCGGGACGGTGGTTCTGCGGGTCGTTTTCGCCACGGAGCCGGAAGATGAAGCGGACGTGCGTCGCAGGATCGATCAGGCACTCCACTCCGGCAGGGTGACCAGCCTGGACGGCGTGGTCAGCCACTGGGAGTTCCACGGAAGCAGGATAGGCGTGCCCACCCCGGCCGAGGCCGAGCACGCCCGGCGCCTCGCTAGGACGTAGCAGGCGCATGCCGTCTCGGGTTGAGTTCTGCCTCAGGTTGAATTCCGCGCTGCCGAGACCTGGGGCCGTTTTACCCGCACGGGGCGGGGTATGGCTGAGCGGATGATCTGCCGGGCCGCGGACCGGGCAATGCAGGGCGTATCGGAGTCGGGAGACGTGATGCCGCCTGCCTGGGCACCTTCGAGGATGAGCACAAGGGCCCGCGCCAGTGCGACCGGGTCGTCTGCACCGGTCTGGCGGGCCAGCCGCGTGACCCCTGGTCGGAAAATGCTTGTAAAAGGTCGCCTGGGCTACGCCGGCCTCTGCAATGATGCGGTTGATACCGACTTGGTACAGGCCTTCGGCGGAGAACAGGCCGGAACACTTCCACTCTACGCACGGCAACGTTTTGGACCGTTGGCGTTGCCCGCCGACCACCCGAGCCCACCTAATGGCAGACAGACCCGCCTGCCTATTGGCTCAGGTCCTTCAACGCGGCGGCAGGTTGCCCAGAGCTATTCACAGGGGCCGCAGTGGGGCGCTTCGCCCTCAGTTCTTCCAGGGCCACCCGTTTCCGCAGCCGGTGCCAGGCCCAAGGCAGGAGGTACCTGCGAGCCCACAACAGGTCTCCTGCCCTGGCTTGGGGCCAACTGCCACGCGGCAGATCCCCGGGTTCCAGCGGCCGGAGCCGGTGCGGGACACCAAGCGTGTCCAGCACCATCATTGCCACGGTGTGGTGGCCCAGCGGGGAGAGATGCAGCCGGTCCTGGTCCCACATCCGCGGGTCCTTGAGCGTCCTCAGCCCCCATAGGTCGGCAACCACGGCGTTATGCCGGGACGCGATGGAGCGGATGTTTTCGTTGAAGACGGCAATCTTGGTCCGGTTGTGGCCCAGGACGGGCGTTGATCTCCAATCGGGCCCGGTGAAGAGCACCAGGGTGGCACCGCAAGAACTCAAAAGCTCCACACCGGCGTCGAGCCTGTCAGCCAATTTGTCCGGATCGCCGCCGTGGAAAACCATGTTGTTGCCGCCCGCTGACAGCGTGATCAGGTCCGGCTGAAGGGCCAACGCCGGCCCAACTTGCAGGTCCAGTATCTGCTCCAACAGCAGGCCGCGTACGGCAAGATTCGCATACGCGAAGTCCTCATGAGCAATGCTCAGTTCCTCTGCCACGCGATCGGCCCAACCGCGCACTCCACCAGGACTCCGCGGGTCTGGGTCGCCCACTCCTTCAGTGAACGAATCCCCCAAAGCAACGTACCGGCGCCACGGGTGGGCGCTGGCCCGCTCCACGTACCCGGCGCCAGGAACTCCACCGTGGGGCTGGCGTCCTGACAGATCGTTGTCATTCGCGGTCACCCTGCACCTCCTTGTGGGAAGCCTGAGCCCTTTGAATGAATAACCATCGGAAGGGCCTACATGTTCCGGAAAACTGATCCGCAGAGACGAATTTCTGCGCGGAATGCAGGTCGCGTTTCGGGTGTTAAAAGGAGTGTCTGATGGTATGTAGCTCCGGACTGACAGGAAGGTAATGAGCAGGAAAATCGAGACCGTTGAAGACGACGCCGGGAAGGTCATCACCTACCACCGGCACCCCAACGGTGGCGGTCTGATCGGGCGTGGTGCCGAGGTGCACGAGACGTCGTTCATCCGTTCGAGTGCCTATGTGGAGGCCGGCGCCCGGGTGGAGTCGGGATGCCGGGTCGGCGGCGGCAGCTGGATCGACCGGCAGGCGCGTATCGGCCACCGGGTGGTGATTGGTGACGCGGTGTACGTCGGGCCGGGAGCCGTGGTCGGTAACCGGGTCCATATCGGCAGCCACTCCCGGATCGGGGCCGGCGCCGTCATCGCCCACGGGGTCCGCCTGCATGGGGACACCACGGTCGCGCAGGGCAGCCACGTAGCGGCCAGAAGCAAGCCGCCGGCAAACTCGTCATCACAGTTCCGTTCGGACGGCAACCGTAAGGTGCGAAAGGCTGCCTGACCGGCGCCCTAGGCTGCGCCTGCCAACAATGCGCGCCCCGGAGACGAAGTCCAAGTCGGGCCGAAAGCCTCTCGTGAGCCGCACCCGAGGGCGACTAGTTTGGGTCATAGTCACCAGCCGCGTAGGCGCAGCGGAGACCATGAAAGCGAGGACGCGTGATGGGCAGCGCAGGGGATCCTGATGGCGAGCGGGGTCGCGACGGGGCGGGAGATGACGTTCCCGAAACTCCGGGCCCAGCGGATAGCCGCGCTTCTAACCGCGGAGTTGACGACGGCTTCTACGAAGAATCCGACGGCGGCGTCCCCTACGTCGAGGACGCCGGCGGCCCGGTGGAACTTTTCTTTCCTGCAGACCCGGCCGCCGCTATCCGTGAAGCCGTGGTTGCCCGCGAAGAGGAGCGGTTCGGCGGCATTAAGATCGGCTCGGCCTTCTTCGGCTGGCTGACCGCAACCGCAATTGCTGTTCTGCTGGTAGCTGTGGTTACGGCAGCCGGCCGGGCCGGTTTCCTGGCCGGCACGGAACTTATCGCCCAAGCTGGGCAGGCATCATCAGGCGGAGTGGCAGCTTCGATCACGCTCGTGTCGATCCCGTTCCTCGCCTATTTTGCGGGCGGCTACGTCGCAGGACGGATGGCGCGCTTCAACGGCATCGGCCAGGGGCTCATGGTGTGGTTGTGGACCGTGATCTTGGCGGCGGGTGTGGCCCTGTTGGCGATTGTTGGTGGCGGGCAACTCAGTGTCCTGGCCACGCTCAATAGTTTCCTCCGCTTCCCCCTGGGCGACGGCCAGCTGAGTACGAGCGCCGTCATCGCAGCCATAGCTGTGGCTGCATCAGCTCTGCTCGGCGCCGTGCTGGGCGGCATCGCCGGAGTTCACTACCACCGAAAGGTGGACCGTGCAGGATTCGCGCCGACGGAGGGGTACTACCAGCCCTAGTTTGAGGGCCTACCGACCCTGGTAGTAGGGCCGCGGCGCGGGTCAGCCCTGGACGGCGGCCACGACCCGCTCGCCGTTGAAGTATTCGAGCTGCCAGCCATCTACGTCGTGGTGGTGGGCCAGGTTGAGCGCGGCGTTCTCGACGCTCTGCAGAGTTCGGCCGATGGCGCGGCTGAGGCTCACCCGGATAAGCGTGCCGTGGGCGACGACCAGGACGCGGCGGCCGCGGAATTCCTCGGCCAGCATTTCCAGTGCGCCCAACCCGCGGGAGGCTGCCTCGTCCTCGCTTTCGGCGCCGCGGAAACCACCGGGCGTCCGCAGTGCGTCCAATTCGGGGCCGGCCTGCAGTCCCTCCGCGGGCCCGAAGCTGCGCTCGGTGAGCGCCGGCACGCGCCTGGTCACGCTGAGCCCGAGCCCGGCGGCAATCAGGTCGGCGGTTTCCGCGGCACGGCTCAGCGGCGAGGACACGATCGCATCCCATTCGTGGCCGGACAGGAAGGAGACCGCGTCGTTTGCCTGGCCGCGGCCGACGTCGTTCAGCGGAATGTCGGTGGAACCCTGCAGCCGGCGCTGCGCATTCCAGTCCGTCTGGCCATGGCGGACGAGGGCGAAGGTCGTAAGGGTCATGCTTTCCATTGTGCCCTGACAGCGGGCGGGCTCCGAAAACGGCGGGTACGAAAGACGGCCGTCACATTGGCCGGCGCACGTGAACCGCCGCGTGACGCCGCGTGACGTTTCGGCGCTCAGCACCGCCTTTTCAGGGCCGCAGATGACGCTGCGAGTCACCCCGTTACTGCCGATGAACGCAGGAGTCGCGGGGCATTGTTTCCGCCGGATGCCGGACCGTAATCTCAATCCAAGCGCTGGGACCGGGGCACCGGACAAGCTCCACAAGAGCAACAGGCCCGGCAGCTGGCCCCTCACGGAGGGCGGCACGAGACTGCCGCCGCGAGCCTCCGTTCCCACGACTGTTGTCGGGCGGCGACCCTTTTTACCGGGCTGCCCCACTCTTGAAGGAATCCCCATGTCATCGCATCAGAACCCCGAAGGATCCACCCGCATCGTTGCGGGCCAAACGGCCAAGCCAAAGCGCAAGCGTGCCCTCGGAATCGGCATCGCCGCAGGCCTCGTAGCCCTGATAGCCGGCGGCGCGGCAGTCGCGTCGAACCTCAACCGCGGCACCGAAGCACAGCCGGCGGCCGCCGTGGCCGCCGCCCCCGCCGCGGAACTCAAGCTCGGCTACTTCGGCAACGTCACCCACGCCCCTGCCCTGGTGGGGGTCAAGGAAGGCTTCATCGCGAAGAGCCTGGGCGGGACGAAGCTGAGCACGCAGGTGTTCAACGCCGGCCCCGCCGCAATCGAGGCGCTGAACGCCGGCGCGATCGACGCCACCTACATCGGCCCGAACCCTGCGATCAACTCGTTCGTCAAGAGCCAGGGCGAGTCCGTCAGCATCATTGCCGGGGCCGCGGCCGGCGGCGCGCAGCTGGTGGTCAAGCCCGAGATTAGCTCCGCGGCGGAGTTGAAGGGCAAGACCCTGTCCACGCCGCAGCTGGGCGGAACCCAGGATGTGGCGCTGCGGGCCTGGCTGGCCGGGCAGGGCTACAAGACCAACACCGACGGCAGCGGTGATGTGGCGATCAACCCGACCGAGAACGCTCAGACGCTGAAGCTGTTCCAGGACGGCAAGCTCGACGGCGCGTGGCTGCCCGAGCCTTGGGCCTCCCGCCTGGTGCTGCAGGCCGGCGCGAAGGTCCTGGTCGATGAGAAGGACCTGTGGGACGGCTCGCTGACCGGCAAGCCCGGCGAGTTCCCCACCACCATCCTGATCGTGAACAAGAAGTTCGCCGCCGAGCACCCGGACACCGTCAAAGCCCTCCTGAAGGGCCACGCCGAGTCCGTGAAGTGGCTCAACTCCGCTGCTGCGGACGAGAAATCCACCGTCATCAACGCTGCCCTGAAGGACGCGTCCGGCGCCGAGCTGAAGCCTGACGTCATTGAGCGGTCGCTGAAGAACATCGTCTTCACGGTGGATCCGCTGGCCGGAGCCTACAAGAAGCTGCTGCAGGACGGTGTGGACGCCGGCACCACCAAGCAGGCGGACATCAACGGCATCTTCGACCTCACCGCCCTGAACAGCGTCACCGCCGAAACCGGCGGAGACAAGGTCAGCGCCGCCGGCCTCGGCAAGGACTAAGTCAGGCAAGGACTGAACCCGAAGGACTGAACAAAGCGCACCGAAAAAGCAGAGGCACCTGCCGGGATTCCCGGCAGGTGCCTCTGGCGTTCCGTAGGGTGGCTCCGGCGTCAGCGCTCAGTACTCGACCTTTTCGGTCCTGCCGCTGTGCAGGGACCGGGTGGCTGCCTCGGCAATGGCCTGCGCCTTGAGCCCGTCCTCCAGTGAGGGCGCCGGCGCCGAACCGTCCTCCAGGGCGGAAATGAAGTGCGAGAGTGCGGCCGCGTAGGTGGGCTGAACCCGTTCAAACCAGCCGGGGTGCAGGCCGTCGTCGATGACCTGCCCTGCCCGGTAGCGGGACACGGCGCCGGTGCGGCGGCGCTGGGTCTCCGCCATCCCCTCGGAGCCGAACACCTCGATGCGCTCGTCGTAGCCGTAACTGGTGCGCCGGATGCTGTCGATCTGCACCAGCGCCCCGGTGGGGAGGCGGAGCGTCACGGCGGAGGTGTCGACGTCGTCGTACTCGGCAAGACGCGGTTCCGCCAGGGCGGAGCCGACGGCGGACACCTCCACCGGGTCCTGCCCCGTCAGCCAGCGGACCAGGTCGAAGAAGTGCACCGCCTGGTCCCGCATCTGGCCGCCGGATGCGGCGATGTAGGACAGCGGCGGAACCGCCGGTCCGCGGGTGGACATCTGGAGGAGTTCGACGTCGCCCACTTCCCCCGCGCCTATGATCCGTTTGAGTTCGACGTAGTCTGGGTCAAAGCGGCGGTTGAAGTCGATCATCACGGGGACGCCCTGTCCGGCCGCGTGCGCCGCGGCCTCCCGGGCCTGGCGCAGGTTCAGGTCGATCGGCTTTTCGCACAGGACCGCCAGGCCGGCGTCGGCCGCGCGGACCAGGTGCCGGGCGTGGGTGTCCGTGGACGAGGCGATGAACACCGCATCAACCTGGCCGGGGTCGAACACCTCATCCAGATCGCTGACTGCCTTGGTGCCGTGGGTCTCCGCGAGCGCCGTAGCCCGTTCATGGTCGATGTCGTAGATGCACGAAAACTGGATCCCCCGGTGCGCGGCGAGGTTGGCGGCGTGGACGGAGCCGATGAAGCCGGCTCCCAGGAGGGCGAAGCGCTGCATGTCAGATTCCTGCTTTCTGGCTGGATGCGCCGGGCTGGATGGACGCCCCTGGCGAGACCCAGGCGGAATCGCCGTGGTGGGAAGCCGCCACAGCTTCGACGAAGCGGACGCCGATGAGTCCGTCGCGGCCGGTGGCAATGGTCAGTTCCCGCGACGGCAGCGGTGTGCCGTCGCGGCGGGCACGCAACTCGTCGGCGAGGTCGCGGTAGAAGTTTGCGAAAGCCTCGAGGAAACCCTCCGGGTGCCCCAGCCCCACCCGCGTGAGGCGGGTGGCGTCTTCGGAAAGTGTGCCCAGGCCGTGGGTGAGCACCGTGGTGGCGCCGTCCAGGTCCCGGACGGTGAGGTGGTGCGGATCCTCGTGCTGCCATTCCAGGCTGCCCTTGTCACCAAACACCCTGATGCGCAGGCCGTGGTTGTGCCCGGTGGCGGCCATGCTCGCCCACAGCCGGGCGGGCACTCCCCCGGTCAGCTCCATCTCCACGGTGGCGTGGTCGAAGACGCGGCGGCCGGGCACCAGGGTGCTCAGCCGGCCGGACAGTCGGTCCGCGTCCAGTCCCGTGATGTAGCGCAACAGGTGGTAGGCGTGGGTCCCGAGGTCCCCCACAACGCTCGGGAACCCGGCAACCCCCGGATCGGTGCGCCACCGAGCTTGTTTGTGGCCCTGCAGTTCGAGCGGCGAGGATGCCCACCCGGAGGCGTGCTCGACGTCGGCGAACGTCACCGTGCCCAGCTCACCGTCCCGGACCATCCGTGCCGCGTGCCGGACCATCGCGTACGCGGGGTAGCAGTGGGGGACCGCCAGGAAGGCCCCGTTCCCGTCGGCAAGGCGCACCAGTTCGGCAGCGGTGTCCGAGGCCTGGGTCAGCGGCTTCTCGCACACCACCGAAATGCCGGCTTCAAGGAAGCTGCGGGCGATCTCGAAATGGCTGTCGTTGGGCGTGGCGACGACCACGACGTCGGCCCCGTCCGGCCGGGCAGCCTCCGCTGCTGCCATTTCCGCGTAGTCACGGTAAGCCCGATCCTCCGAAATGCCCAGCTCTGCGGCCAGGGCCAGGGAACGCCCCCGGTCCCGGCCGAAGACGCCCGACGTCAGTTCGAACTGGTCGTCCAGCCGCATGGCATAGCGGTGGGTCTTGCCGATGTCCGCTCCGGCCCCGCCCCCGACCATTCCTGCGCTCAGCCGGCGTGTACGCGGTTCACTCATGCCATTCCCTTCGATTTTGGACAACTGTTGGACCGGTCCATAATGGTGTGGGAAGGAGGCGCTAGTCAACCCCTTATGCTGAGTTGGGACCGAGAGGAGAAGCAGCATGGACAGTTCGCCCGCCTTCGGGGACCAGCCGCACCGGCCCACCATTCGGGACGTCGCGGAGCGGGCCGGGGTTTCCAAGTCGCTTGTGTCTTTGGTGCTGGGCGGATCGTCCAGCGTGAGCCCCGGCCGCCGCCAGGCCGTGCAGGACGCGATGGCCGAGCTCGACTACCGGCCCAACCAGCTGGCCCGCGGACTTTCCAGTCCGCGCAGCGGAACTATCGGCGTGCTGCTCAACGACCTGCGCAATCCATGGTTCGTGGAACTGCTCGAGGGGCTGACTGCCTCACTGCACTCGGCAGGAGTCTCTCCGGTCCTCGTCGATTCGTACACGGACCACAGGGTTGGCCGGCATTCAGTGGAGACCCTGCTCGAGCAGCGCATCGACGGCATCGTCGTCGTCGGCACCACCACGGAAACCGCCGCACTCAGGGCGGCGGCCAGGAGTGTCCCCGTGGTCCTCGCGGGAACACGTGAGCCCGACCTGGACAGGACCGACATCGTGGTCAACGACGACGAAGCGGGCGCGCGCCAGGCCACCGGGCACCTGATCTCCCTGGGCCACCGGCGCATCGCGCACCTTCAGGGGCCGGGCCGGATCGCCGAGCTGCGGAGGGAAGGGTATGAATCCTCCATGCGCGCCGCCGGGCTTCAGCCGCTGGTGGTGGCCGGCGGTATGAGCGAGGAAAGCGGCTACGACGCCACTCAAAGGCTGCTGGCCCGCACGGAACGCCCCACCGCCATCTTCGCATTCAACGACATCGCCTGCATCGGAGCACTGTCGGCGGCCGCCGACCAGGGGCTCAGCGTCCCGGACGACCTCTCGCTGGTGGGCTACGACAACACCTACCTCGCCAAGATCCGGCACCTGTCCCTGACATCGGTGGACAACGGCAACGTCGCCGTCGGACTGCAGGCCGGCAAGTTTATCCTGGAGCGGCGGGAACACCCGGAGCTGCCGCAGCGGCTGCATCTGGTTGCCACGCAGCTCGTCGTCCGGGGGTCCACCGGCCACGCCCCGGCTAAGGGCTAACCGGCCGGCATCCCGCGCACACCGGGGCTACCCGCCGTCGAGCATCACCCGCCGATGAAACGGTCCTGTCCCGCCCTGTATCCGAATACCGCGGCGAGCGCTCCCACCACGAGGAACAGCACGCCGGCAGCGGCGAAGGAGCCGGTGGCCTGGTGCAGCTGCCCGACCATTAGCGTGCCCGTGGAACCGAGTCCGTAGCCCACGCCCTGCATCATGCCCGACAGGTGGGCGGCCGTATGCCCGTCCCTTGTCCGCAGCATGATCATGGTCAGCGCCACCGCGGTCAGGCTGCCCTGCCCGAGGCCCAGCAGCCCGGTCCAGACCCAGATGAAGTCGAGCGGCCCGAAAATGCTCAGCGCGAACCCGCCGCCGGTCATCAGCGCCACCACCATGTTGATCGCCCGCTGGTCGCGGAACCGTGCGGCCAGCGCCGGCGCGAAGAGGGACCCCAGCATCTGCAGCACAATGGAGGCGGAGACGATCAGCCCGCCCGTCCCGCCGTCCACTCCGCGCTCCCGCAGGATGGGTGCCAGCCAGGCGAACACGCTGAAGGACATCATGGCCTGCAGCACCATGAAGATGGTGACCTGCCAGGCGACCGGCGAACGCCACACGTTGACGCCGTCGGCAACGGCCTGGTGCCGCGGGTGCCGCTGCCGGACAGCCAGCGGAAGGAACAGGAAAAGTACGACGGCGGCGGGCAGCGCCCAGAACCACAGCGCCGCTGTCCACTCCCCCGACGCGGCGAACACCGGGTAGGTGAAGCCTGCGCCCAGGGCGGCCGAGGCGCAGATGGCGGTGGTGTACAGCCCGCCCATCAGCCCCAGCCGGTGCGGGAAGTCGCGTTTCACCAGCCCCGGCAGCAGCACGTTGCAGAGGGCAATGGCGGCGCCGCAGGCCGCTGTTCCGGCAAGCAGTGCGGGCAGGTGGCCGGCGTCCGGCAGTTCAACCGGGCGGAGCAGCAGGCCCGCGGTAAGCACGGCCATGGCCCCCAGCAGCACGCGCTCGGCGCCGAAACGCCGGGCGAGCACCGGCGCCAGCGGGGCGAACACGCCCAGCAGGGTCACCGGCACGGTGGTGAGGACCACCACCGCCCAGCCCGGCAGGCCGGCGTCGGACCGTATTTCCGGCAGGACCGCGGCGAAACTGGAGAACACGGTCCGCAGGTTCAGCCCGATCAGCACCAGGCACACGCCAAGGTAGACCAGCCCGCGGGGTCCGCTGACGCGGGTGGGCTCGGCGGCGGGCAGCTCGTCGACTTCGGCGTCCACCAGCGTGCCGGAAGTGTCCCTGCGGACGCGGGCGGGCGCTGTTGTTTTCGGGGCAGCGTTCCTGGCTGCGTTCGCGGCTGCGTTGTTGGCTTCGGTCACCGGCCCATTCTCGCAGGAGTTATCCACATAGGGCCGAATCCCGGCTGCGGCCCCGGCCGGGCGTCCCTAGTCTGGACTGACCACGTCCTGCGCCACAGGACCCGCATATCCGGCACAGGGGGAACCATGAGCTTTCCGCAACCGAACGTTTCACCTGCCGGGTCACCGCCTGGTCCGCCGCCCGCCCAGCCGCCCGCCCAGCCACGGCGCCGCGGCGGCGATGGTGCAGGCACCACCAGCCTGGCTTTTAGTCTCATCGCGCCCGCGAGCATGATCGTAACCGCCCCCATCAGCCTCTTGACGGCACTGTTTACGAGGCCTGATGAAGGCACCGGTTCTCTGATGTGGGTTGCCCCGCTGGTCCTGTGGAGCCTCCCGATGATTTTTGGACTGCTGGCAGTGTCTTTGGGCGTCGCTGCAGTCCGGGGATCCCCGCCCGGATCTAACAGCTGGACGGCCGCCGCCGCCAGCCTGTGGATCTCCGGGCTGCAAGTGGCCGCCGCCATGGCGCTGGTACTCCGGAACGGGGATTTCATGATTCTGTTCTGACCGCGCCGGTCCCCGCCCCGGGCCGGCTCAGGCCCCAGGCCGGCCCAGGGGCCGCGGGCCCGGCTCCCCTGACGATCTCCACTATTCTGGAAATGATGAGTGAATCCCCAGAAACCCCCGACCCGACGCACGCGCAGACGCCGGAAGCAGCACCGGAATCTGCCCCGTCGCCGGACGCCGCTCCGGAACAGCAGCAGGCAGCCCGCCCGGTGACCCCCGGCACGCAGGCTTCGTTCGGCACCTACGGCGGCCGGCCCGTCAGCTTTGTGCGCCGCGGAACCCGCCTGCAGGGCCGCCGGCAGCTGGCCTGGGAGGAGCACTCGGACCGCTGGGCGGTTGACGTTCCGCGGCACATCGCCAACACCTCCGTGCACCCGGACTACGTCTTCGACGCCGCGGCAGAGTTCGGCCGTACGGCGCCCCTGATCGTGGAGATCGGGTCGGGCCTGGGCGACGCCGTCTGCCACGCCGCCGAGGAGAACCCGGGCTGGGACTTCCTGGCCGTGGAGGTCTACACCCCGGGCCTGGCCAACACCATGATCAAGATCAACAGCCGCAAGCTCAGCAACGTCCGCGTGGTCGAGGCCAACGCGCCGGAGGTGTTGGCCACCATGCTACCGGCGGGGTCCGTCAGCGAGGTCTGGGTCTTCTTCCCCGACCCGTGGCACAAATCCCGCCACCACAAGCGCCGCCTGATCCAGCCCGAGTTCGCCGCGCTCGTTGCCACGGCGCTCAAACCCGGCGGCCTGTTCCGTGTGGCCACGGACTGGTCCAACTACGCGGTGCACGTCCGCGATGTCATGGCCGGCTCGGCCGACTTCGTGAACCTGCACGACGGCGAGCGCAGGGGCCCCGAAAGCCCCCTCACCCAGGTGTGGCAGTCTGGGGTCGAGTCCCTGGTGGGCGGCGCGCCCGTCAAGGAGGGCCGCGCCCCGGTCAGCACCGAACACACGGGCCCGAACGAGGGCGTGGACGAGACCGGCGGCTGGGCACCGCGGTTCGAGGGGCGCATCCGGACGAGTTTCGAAAACAAGGCCCACGAGGCCGGCCGCCTCATCTTCGATCTGTGCTACCGGCGGCTATGATGCAGCATGGCTTCCGCACAGCCCGCGACCCAGCAGCGCCGCTCCGCTGACTCCCGCGGGCTGGCGGCCGGCATTATCAGCCTGGCGTCCGCCGTGCTGGCACCGGTTGCGGCCATGTTCAGCCTGTCCACGTTCATCATGGCCGCCGCCGAACCCCTCCTGGCCAACGTCCCCGTGCGGGACACCAGCGGGTACTGGGTCATGCTCATTGTCCTGGCGGGCATGCTGGCGGGGCTGGTCCTGACCTCGGTCATTACGGGAATCGTGGCCATCAAACGGTCGGCCCGGATGAGCGCCGGGCGGATTACGGGGCTGCTTGGCCTGGCGTTCACCGCATTCAACCTGACGGGCGGCCTCTGGACGTGGGCCGGCGTTGCCGGGACCTGGTTCACCTTCGGCTAAGCAAGGGCGTCAGCTCACCTGGATGGCGCCGACCACGTCTTTGAGCAGCCCGAGCCGCGGCTCGAGCTGCGGGTCAACGTACGGCCAGATGACCACCACGCCGATGAAGCGGCCCTTTTCCCATACCCCCACGGTGGCGGCCGCTTTCGCGTCGCCCCGCGCATCGTCATAACCGACGACGACGGCGTACGCGGCTTTGCCGGGAAGGTTCAGTTCGCCCTCGGTCAGCAGGTTTCCGCCGCGCTCGTCAAGGTAATGGCTTGCCATCAGGTGTGCCCAGCCGTTGGCTTGGGCCGGGCCCTCAACGGAGGCGTCATCCGTGATGACCGTGACCAGGACGTCCCCCAGCAGACCGTACTGCTCGGTGTTAGGACCCGCGGTGGAGTCGTCCAGGACCAGGGTGTGGTCGGGGAAGTCCGCCGTGAAACCGAGCGGGGATTCGATGTGAACTGTCATGGCTGGTGGTTGCTCCTTCAGCGGTAACGCAATTTTGTTGGGAAGGCGGCGTTTATGGGCAGGCGGCGGACTTACAGCCGGGACAGCTTGGTGTCGTTCGGAACCTTCTGGTAGGTGCTGACGTTGGTCGTGACCTGGTTCTCCGTGCTGACCTTGACCTCGCCGGCCTTGATGTCGAATCCGGCCTCGTTGGACGCCGTGACCACAGTGTTCACCTGGACGGTGGCCGAGCCCGCCTCGTAGAGCCTGGCGGCGTCCTGGGCGGCTGCCCCATTGTTCCCCAGGGCCACGTTCTTCATGTAACTGTCGATCAAGGCGCTGTTCTCCGGCGTGTAATCGATGTCGATCTTAACCGAGCCCTGGGTACCTGCCGTGACGCTGGATTCGATGTTGGCCGCCTTGACGTCCATGCCTTCCTTGACGCCCTGCGCCACAGTGCCCTCCATGGACAGCGACACCGAACTGATGTTGTTGTCCTTGTCCATGTTGAGCTCCAGCCCGCCCTTGCCGGAGGCCTCGAACGTCCGCCCGTCCAGGTCCAGGTTGCCTTCTGCGGAAACCTCCACGCTGCCCTTGGACGTTCCGTCGGTCAGGTTCTTCTCATAGGCCAGTTCCAGCTTCGCGGAACCGGCGGCATCGGTGGACTCGGCCCCCGCCTCCAGGCTCAACGATCCCTTGGCTTTGTCCTCGTGGCCGCTGGAGCCGTTATCCGAGGCCGCCTCGTTCAGGGTGTCCAGGATGTAGTCCGGCGGGTTTCCGGCCACGTCCTTGATCTCGCCCACGCTGTCCGGCGGAAGGTCCTCGTACATCTGGTTGCGGGCAGCCATGGCCTCTTCGACGCTGTCGAACGTGTACTCGCGGGCCACTTCGCCCGTGAGCGTGGCACCGGCGGACCCCGTGGCGTCGTTCACGCCCAGGCCCATGTTGCCGTACACCTTCACAGTGGCCGAGCCGTCCGCGTTTTCCTCCACTTCGGTGCCCACCTCGGCGCCGCCGTGGACCCAGAGGACGCGGGCCTCGATGGACGCCTTGCCCGTCTCCGTATAGACGGGAATGTCCTCCTTGGCCAGCTCCAGCAGGTGCTTCCGGGCCAGGTCC
This sequence comes from Arthrobacter sp. NPDC093128, assembly GCF_040683875.1. Taxonomy (NCBI): domain Bacteria; kingdom Bacillati; phylum Actinomycetota; class Actinomycetes; order Micrococcales; family Micrococcaceae; genus Arthrobacter; species Arthrobacter sp. NPDC093128. The sequence goes on along the minus strand of NZ_JBFBEY010000008.1, from coordinate 145,967 downwards.
TGCGCGGACTCGGGGATCCCGCCGTCCATGGCCATCAGGTCCTTGGCCAGCGGACCGTCAGGGCCCTCCCCCTCGATAAGGTACTTCCTGTCCGACGCGGAGAGGCTGTCCCACCATTTGGCCTGTTCTTCGGGGCTGGCTCCGGACATCTTGTCCAGTTGGTCCTGGAGGTCCGCGCGGTGCTCGGCGGCCTCGCGGGCGGCCTCCAGCTTTTCCTGCAACCAGTCCTTCATCTGCTCGAAAAGCCCGCCCTGCCCCGCATCCGTGCCGCCCGAACCGGCCTCCGAAGATTTTTCCTGCTCCGCGGCATGCTGCAGCAGGACCTTGGAGTTCTGCCGGAGGCTTGCCACCACCCGCTCCAGGCTCGGGCGGTGGCTTCCCGTCCATTCCTGCCGGAATCGCTCGCCGTCGCTGCCCTTCCAGGGAGCTGCGAGAATCTGGCTCTGCAGCGAGGAAGCACTGGTGCTGAGCAGCGACGCAGCCTTGTCTGCGGCTTTGGCCAAGGCGCGAAGCTGACTGACGTCAGCACCGTAAAAGGTCATCGTGTGTCTCCCCAGAGAATGGTGCCGTCGCGAGGGTGGCGGCTGGTCCACATCGTGCCATGTCACTACAGGGCGCGCCATGGGCATCACTCCCCATATGGCCCAGCGGGATCCCTGTCCAGCGTGCACGGCGCCGGAAAGGGACAGCCGAAAAGCTGCCGGAAAGGGAGCTGTTCCGGATCCGGTTCCCGTGGCACGATTGGCGTTTAACACCACGGCGGGACAAGCCCGCGGCCACGAGAACTGCGCGAGGAACCGGACATCAAAAAAGAACTGAGAGAAGCCGCCGGCACGGCTGAAGAAGTCACCAATTCACGGCCGATGGAGATCATGGCCCGCGCCGGATTCGCCGTGAGCGGCCTCCTTCATTTCCTAGTGGGTTCCATCGCCATCCGGCTGGCCATGGGCGGGCAGGGCCACGCGGATGTCAGTGGTGCCGTGCAGGAACTGGCCAGCCAGCCGGCCGGGCCCATCCTGTTGTGGAGCAGCTTCGCCGCCTGCGTGGCCCTGGCCATCTGGCAGGCCAGCGACGCGATTTTCGATTACAGCCACCTGCCCAAAAAAGAGAAAATCGGCCGGAAGCTCAGGGCTGCCGGGCAGGCCGTGGTTTTCGCCGCGTTCGCCGTCACGCTGGCCTCGTTCGCCATCGGAACGGGCAAGGACAACAGCCAGTCCACCAGCGACTTCACCATCGCACTGATGAAGGCGCCCGGCGGTGTTGCGCTGCTGATCGTCGTCGGCGCCGCGGTTGCCATCACAGGGATTGTGTACGGGATCCGGGGCGTCCGTAAGTCGTTCGAAAAGAACCTCAGGATGCCTGCCCCGGGCCCCACGCGCACGGCTGTCACAGTCTCGGGCGTGGTTGGCTACGTGGCGAAGGGCTTTGCGCTCCTGCTGGTGGGCCTGCTGATTATCATTGCCACCGTCCGGGCGCACCCGGAGGAATCCACCGGGCTGGACGGCGGGTTGAAGGCCCTGCGAGACCAGCCGTTCGGGGTGTACCTGCTGGCCGCCGCCGGAATCGGCTTGATCTGCTACGGGGTGTATTCGATGATGCGGGCCAAACTGGCCAAAATGTAGCCGCCTTCGTTCGTCCGGCTAGGGTGGACGCATGCCCCAGGTACGCGCCGAACGCTTCATCCGCCTCGATCCGGAGACCGCCTTTGCGTTCTCCCAGACCACCGGCGACTTCCGGCTGAAATGGGATCCCTTCATTTCGGCCCAGGGCTGGCTGGACGGCGCCCCGGCCGCCGGCAAGGGCGTCCGCACCCGCACGGTCTCGAAGATGGGGCTGGTGATGGTCAGCGAATACGTCTCCTACGCGCCGCCCCGGAACGTAGGCATGACCATGGTCTCCGGCCCGTGGTTCTTCGGCAACTTTGGCGGCGGGTGGCGGTTCACCCCGGCCGACGGCGGCACCCGCGCAGTCTGGAAGTACACCTTTTCCTGCCGGCCGGCGTGGCTGCGGCCCGTGGCGGAGAGGATCGGCGGCTGGCTGCTGGGCCGCGAGATCGAAAAACGCATCGAAGCCTTCGCCCGGGCCTGCGAGGACCCGCAGCTCGTGGCGGAGTTCCGGACCCTGCGCTCCTAAGCCCCGTGATCCCGCTCAGAGCCCTCGAGGGCAGCCCGGACGCGTGCCCCGATTCCCTGCAGCCGGTCCATCGGTTCAGTGGCGTAGACCAACCGGACGTATCGCGGCGCCACGTCCTGGCCCCACGCCGTCATGGGGGTAGCGGCGATCCGGCCCATCGCCAGGAGCCGCCGGGACAGTTCGGGCGCCCGCATCCCCAGCGCCTCGGCGTCGAGCAGCATTGACCACCCGCCCTCGGGCACAACGATGGGAAGCCCGGCAAGCTCGGCGATAACCAGGTCCCGGCGCGACTGCCACTCATGGACAGCCCCGGCGATTCCGTCGTCGCCGTCGTTCAGGGCGGCCAGGACCCCGGCCTGGCCGAAGCCGCTTGCCACCGTGGTGTTGTAGATCGCGGCGAGCGCCACATCGCCCATGACCTCTGCGGGCCCGGCCACCCAGCCCACGCGCCAGCCGATCATGCGGTAGTTCTTGGAGACGCCACCGAGGGTGATGGTGCGGTGCGCCAGCTCGGGGAACGACGCCGGGTGGCGGTAGGGCAGGCCGTCGAACAGGATCCGGTCCATGGCGGCGTCGTACAACAGCCAGCAGTCCGCGTGCTGGCAGGCGTCACGGACGGCGCCCCACTCGGCGTCGTTGAACACGTGGCCGGACGGCATGGACGGGCTCATCAGCAGGATGGCGCGGGTCCGGGAGGAAACGGCCGCGGCCAGCCGTGCCGGGTCCAGCCGCCAGCGCCCGCCGGAGGCCATCAGGGGTACGAACACCGGCACCGCCCCTGCCAGCCGGACCCGGTTGATCATTCCCGCGTAGGTGGGGTCCGTGAGGATCACCTCGTCCCCGTTGTCCACCGTGGCCAGGAGCACGCTGAGCATTCCGGCGAGCGCACCGCCAGTGATCACCACTTCCGTACGGGGATCGTAGGAAAATCCCGTTTGCTGCCGGAGCCTGTGCGCTACGGCCTGCCGGAGGGCCAGCATCCCGGTGAAGGGAAGCCAGCTGTTGGCGGCCCTGTCTCCCACCGCTTCGCGGGTGGCGATGATGGCCGACGACGGCGGCGCAATGTCGGTGTCCAGGTTTTCCATGCGGAGCACGTCGGGGTCACCACCGACGGCGGCTGCCACCCTGTCGATGCCGAAGGGCTGAATCCGGGCGAAACGCCCGGTCCTGCCGCGGACCATGTGCCCAGCGTCCCACCGGGTACGGAGCGCGTCAATGGGCGCCGGATGTGCCGTCCACCATGGAAATGACCGCCACTGTCTGCTGCCCCTCGTTACGCAGTTCCACGCTGCTGATCCGGCCGATCTGGGTGGGCGTTGCGCCGGTGATCCTGGACCGGCCGCCGGGCGTCGCGGACCAGCTGCAGGCGCGGTCCTCGGTGCCGTCCTGGCCTTTGACCCACAGCGACAACGTTCCCTGGGTGGGCAGGCTGGTCCCCGTGAACGAGACTTCGGTCCCCCATGCCTTCCGCATCAGGGCAAGCTGGACCTGCAGCCCGCCGGGGGCCTCCACCGAATAGCTCGCGTCCGGCTTCGGCGGCTGGTTGAACAGCGGAGCGGCCAGGACTCCCAGCGCCAGGCACGCGGCGGCCACCGCCCCGACGAACGCCGTCCACCGCCGTCGGGATTTCCGCCGGCGCACCGCCAGCTCGTCCAGCAGGCGGGCGGGGTCCCCCGCGGGAGCTACGTCCCCCAACGATGCGGCTCCCGCAGGGGTGGCTTCCACGGGAGTGGCGGCGGCGGTTGCGGGAAGGCCGCCGCCCTCCGCACGGCCGGTCCCCGGGGTTGCCGGCGCCGCGGAGGCGGTGCCCGTGAGGGCGACGGCGTCGGCAACAGGGAGGGAGTCCAGCAGCGCCGGCAGGCTGGCGAGTTCGTCCAGCTCCCGGCGGCAGTCCGCGCACGAAGTCAGGTGCTGTTCGAAGCGCGTCGCTTCAGCCGGCTCCAGCCCGCCCAGCAGGTATGCCCCCAACAATTTGTGCATTTCCGCGCCGCTCACCGCTGCACCCCCATTTCGTCAAGGATGGTCCGCAGCGCCCGCACCGCGTAGAACGCGCGGGACTTCACTGTCCCGGCAGGGATGTTGAGCTCCACGGCCGTTTCCGTAACAGTGCAGCGGCGGTAGTGCAGGGCCACCAGGACGTCCCGGTGTTCGGTGCTTAGCCGCAGCAGGGCCTCCTCCATCAGGACGCGGTTGAGCAACTCGTCAACCCGTTCGCTGGCTTCCGCCGGATCAGCCACGTCCCGCTCTGTCGCCTCGATGGGACGGCGCTGGGCCTTTCGGTAGTTGTCGATCATAATGTTCCGGGCAGTGCGGAAGAGGTAGCTCCGCAGGCTGCCGGTAATCTCCGGAGCCAGTTGCCAGACGCGGAGCACGGTCTCCTGAACAACGTCGTCCGCCAGTTGCGGATCGCGGGAGGCGCTCAGCACAAAGCGCCGCAGGGCCGCCCCGTGCTCGCGGTAGATCGCTGCCACGACGTCTTCATCGAGCGGCATCCGCGGCCCTCCCGCTGTTTTGATGGTGCCCTGCATTGTGTGTGCTGCCTCGTGCTGCTGCGGCAGGCCAAACGCCCGCCGTCCCCTGTTACGACGCCGCCGCGGCGCAAACGGTTCAGGGAGCGGCCGCTGTGAACCATTCTCCGCCCAAGCACGTCGTACCGGATAGCGCCGGACCCCACCGTTTTGGCCGGCACGAATCCAAGGAGCTGGATATGAAAAAGCAACTGGGCGCAGGGCTGTCAGCTGTGGCGCTGGCCGTGCTTCTCACCGCCTGTGGCGGCGGCACCGAAACGACGCCTACTACTGCGGGAGGAACGACGTCGGGCTCCGCCCCTGCCGAAACCTCCGCGCCGGCGTCGTCCCCGGTCCCCGCGGGCGCGGCGGACCTGAAGACGGCATCATCCGGTGCCGGCCAGATCGTGGTGGATGCCAACGGCATGAGCGTCTATTTTTTCACCAAGGACGTCAAGGACTCCGGCACCAGTGCCTGCACGGGCGCCTGCATAGCGGCATGGCCGCCGGTTCTCACGGAATCGGACTCACCGGCAGTTGACGGCGTAACCGGAACGGTGGGAACCATCGCGACGCCGGAAGGTAAAAAGCAGGTCACCATCAACGGGCTTCCCGTGTACTACTACATCCAGGACAAGGCCGCCGGGGACATCACCGGCCAAGGCGTCAACGGCGTCTGGTATCTGGTCACCCCGGCAGGAGAGATGGTGAAGACCGCGGCCGGCGGATACTAGCCCGCGGCGTCAGCGTGGATCCACGCTGACTGCGTGGCTAGTTGACTGGGTGGCTAGCGGCCCGGCGGCGGACTGGGCAGTTCGGGAGTCGGCACTTCAACGGGTGGCGTGGGAACCAGCCCGGACGGGTCGGGGCTCACCGGAGGAGACGGAAGCGGCTTCACGGTGGGCAACTGGCCATGCCCCGGAATGGTGCCCGGATTCCGGGGATCGGGTTTTGCGGGCAGCGTAACTCCGGGGGTGCCGGATGCACCCGGTGAGGGTGTGGCGGGACCGGCGGGGGTGCTCCCGCCGGGGACTGATCCGCCGTCCGCCGGGGATGGAGCCGGTGACGTCGGTGCAGGCGCGGGCGTTCCGGGCACTGTTCCACCGGTATCCGGCGCGGGCTGGGCGGGAGTCTTCCCTCCGGCGCCGGGCGTCATGGTCCCCACGATGAACGTCACCGCATGACCGACGTTGCCCAGGGTGTGGCGGAAGTTTTCATCCGAGGCAGCAGCGGCGGCGCCTCCTGCGGCCAGGGCCGCCGCGACGGTGATGGCTGTGAGCGGAAGGCGGCTTTTGCGCCGGCGTCGGGCGGCAAGTTCATCGACGGTGGGGGCCGCGGATGCAGCGGCGGCGGAAATGGCCGGCGCGGTTGACTCGGGACTGGCGGATGCGGCGGGGGCTGCTACCAGCATGGCGGCCGGTGCCATCAGCGCCTCCACCGCTGCGGATGGACGGGGGCTGTCGGCTGCCAGGGCACGCAGTTCCAGCAGGACGGGGCGAAGCTCGCCGTCGTCGTCCATGCCGGCCTCGGCCAGCAGTTCGTCGATGATCCGCTGGTCCCGGGATGAGGAGATGTCACTCATGATGTGCCTGGCTTCCTATTAAGGCGCGTTCCCTGAGGGCGCTGAGCGCCCGGCGATGCAACTGTTTGACTGCTCCCGGAGTCCTGCCCATGACGTCAGCGGCCTGTTCCACGGAGAGGTCAGCGACCACCCTGAGTGCAAGCACTTCCTGGTGGTCCGGGCTTAGTCCTTCGAGGAGGGCTCCGGCACCTCCGCCATCAACCTTTGCGAGCGCCAGTTCCTCTGCCGAGGCGGAGCTTCGTCCGTCGAGGTCTGACTCATAAGGACTGAGGACCGGTGTGCGCTCGTTGCGGCGGTAGTGGTCCACCATGCGGGCGTGGGCGATTGAGAAGATGAGCGACTTGGCGCCTTGGAGTCCGCCGGTCAGGCCGTCAAGCTTCGGATAGAAGGCCAGGAAAACGTCCTGGGTGACCGCCTCCGGATCATCCACGCCGCGGGCGCGCAGGTAACCGAGTACGGCGCCGGAGAACTTTCGGTAGACAAGGGTGAACAGCACGGCGGGGTCGGCCCCGGCCGTGTGCACGTATTCATCTGCCAAAGTGTCGAGCACCGTCAGGCTCCTCCATGCCACGCAGCGTGGTCACATATCCGGGTTCCGGAAGGCTGGGGACTGGCGCATGTTGCACCGCGGGACTCCTGCCAAAGCGAAGGAGTCCCGCGATCCACCATAGGCGGCTGTGTTACGGACGGCCAGCTGAGGTGGGCAGCTCGGGGAGCTGGGCGGGGACCTCGGCGGGGACCTCCGGTGCGGCGGGAACGGCTGCCTGGGTGGGCAGTTCCGGTGCTTCCGGAACCTCCGGGACCTTCGGGGTGTTGACGTCGGCTGCGGCGTCGCCCGAGCCGGCACCGTCAACCTTGTGGCTGTTGGACTTGGCAGCGGCAACTACGTCGGCGCAGTAGCTGTCGATGTTGGCTTCGCCTTCAGCGGCGATGGCCAGCGATGCGAAACCGGTGGAGGATGCTGCCAGGCCACCCTTGGTGAAGGCGGTGCACAGGCCGTAAGCGGCGGGGCCGGTGGCGTCCGGGCCAACAGCGGTTGCCGATGCTTCGGCCTTGGCGTTGTCGGTCTCAGCGGCGGCATCGGCGGAAGCGGACGGCGTGGCGGAAGCGGAAGCCGCTGCGTTGGCGTCGGCCGTGGCGGTCTCGGAAACGCCGCCGAAGTGCGGGGCGGGGGCGCCGAGCAGCTCGTGGGCGCTCTGCTGAACGTCGGAGGGAAGCGCTCCGGCGAATGCGGCTGCGCCGGTGCCACCGACAGCCAGCGTGCCGGCCGCCAATGCGCTCGCGGCAATCTTGCTAGTGGCAAAAACAGTGAACAAGGACATGGAACCCTCCGAAAACATATACAACAGTGTCAGTAACGGCCAGGTTTGATCCGGCCACTCAAGCGGTGCGGACGCGGTCCACACTCCCCTTACATCGCTGCGGGTTCCGGAAAAGTTACGCGGTCCCCAAAATTCTTTTTGGGGACCGCGTAACATCCGGCGGCATTAGGATCTGAGCATGGGCAAGCCGACCGATCTGAAGAACGCCGCGAAGACCTGGCAGACCATGCCAGCCACCCCGCGCTGCGGCCCATTGCGGATGCGTTCCTTGCCTGGGCTGCCGAAACGGCGGGCGTCGAGATCCAGATGCGCAAGGGTTACGTGTCCCTCCACTCTCCACGGCGGAAGTTCGCCCAGGTCACGCGTGCCAACAACACCACTGTGGACGTCGCACTCCGGCTGGACGCCCCGGCTGAGGGCAGGCTCGAGCCCGTCAAGGTGCGGGCGGGTGAATTCTTCGACCGCAGGGTGCGGCTGACGTCGGTTGAGGAAGTGGACGACGAAGTACTGGGCATCCTGGCGAAAGCGCTCCACCGGAACAGCTGATCCGAACAGCTGGTCCGAACAGCTGGTCCGGGAGTTAGCGCGGGTCAGCGGGAAGGGTGAAGGTCACGGTGGTGCCCTCTCCCGGTGCGCTGGTGAGGCCGATCGACCCGCCGTGCCCTTCGATGATGGTTTTGCTGATGGGAAGGCCAAGGCCTGCTCCCGGAATGGCAGTATCGCGGGACCGGGCCGAACGGAAAAACTTGGTAAATGCCTGTTCCTGGTCCTCCTCCGTCATGCCGATGCCTGTGTCGGTGATCGAGCAGACCAGTTCCTTGCCGTTCCTGCGGGCACGGGCTGTGATCCTTCCGCCGTCCGGTGAGTACTTCATGGCGTTCGATATCAGGTTGCCGAGCACCTGCTGGATCCTGGCGGGGTCCACCCGGGCGGTGAGCGGTTGGTCCGCCTCGAGCACCAGCGCCACCCCGCAAAGGGCAGCCCGCGCCTGGTGGGCGGCCACGGCTGCCGCGAGGAGATCTGCGATGTCCGTATCCCGCAGGACGAGCTCCACGCTTTCAGACGCGACGGCAATCAGATCATTCACGAGGCCCAGAAGATTGCCGGCGTTCCGTTCCACGATCCGCAGCTCAGGCGCTATGTCCTCATGGCCGGGTTCGTCCAGGACCAGTTCCAGGTAGCCGAGTATTGATGTCAGCGGCGTGCGCAGCTCATGGGATACCGTGGCGACGAAATTGTCCTTGGCCGCCAGGGCCTTAATCAGGGCGGTCACCTCGGCGAAGGTCACGACGGCCCCCGTGTTGGTCCCGTCCAGGGACCGGATGGCGCGGCCGCTGACGGAATAGGCCCGTTGCTCCGTTTCCTCGCCGGCCCAGTAAAGCTCATGGGTGAACGCCTCACCCCGGGAAGCCCGCGCGGCAGGGAACCCCTCCGGCTGCACAAGGGTGGTCCTGTCGCCGTGAAAGAGCTTCGCAGACCCTGCGGCGCGGGTCAGCCGGGCCAACGAAGGGTCGGTCCGCATCGCCCTGTTAGTCAGCACGTCCTGGCCGTTTTCGTCCACCACCCAGACACCCACATCAACGGTTGAAAGCACGGCATCAAGCAACCCCTGACGTTGCACGCTCTCGGCAAGGGTTGCAGCCAGGTCACGGTCCTTGCGGACCAGTGTCCGGCGTTGCCTGTACAGTGCGCCGGCCACGACGTGGGCCGTCACCGCGATCGCCGCCATCACCAGCGGCAGGAAGATGGTCCGGATCATCGAAGCCTGCGCCGGGTCCGATCCCAGGGCGGCGGCAGGGACAACGGTGCTAAGCACTGCCGCGAGGACTGCCAGGACAACCCGGTGCCGGTGCCGGCCCACGGACAGCCAGACCACCGGGAAAACCAGCAGCAGGCTCAGGATGTTGAAGCTGGGGCCGCCGGCATGCCGCGTAAGTCCGATGGCCACGCAGTCGAGGACGGGAATCAGCGTGAATGCTTCGGGGTGCAGCCTCCCCCAGGGAACGGCCAGGCAGAGGCCGAACAGTATGACATGCGCCAGCAGGGCAAGCCTGAACGTGTCATTCGCCAGCGTTGCCGGGCTGAAGATCGCGGCAGCGACCACAACCAGGAACAGGGTGACCGAAAGGGGCAGCTGGCTCAGCACCACACGGCCACGGGCTCCGAGCCCGCCGAAAATCCGGTCGATCCCCTCGATCAGCGGCGCGTCATCGGACAGCGGCACGTCCTCGGCCGGCGATCGGTCATCGTTGGACCCCGCCGCCCGCCGCAGCGTTCGAAGCGGGCTGCTTGACCCCTGGATGCGGTTCATCGGTCTGTCCCCCCGGCACAGAAAAGTGTCCCCCGGGCTGCTTCGAGGGCGCTGACCACAGTGTAAACCCGCCACGTCGCAGGGTTGGGAATACTACGCGACGGCGTCGTGCGACCAGCGCTGTGAAAAGATCAAGCATGCGTCCGATGCAGCACTCCAGCAAACTCCAGAATGTCCGCTACGAACTCCGCGGGCCCATCCTCCAAGCAGCAAAGGAGATGGAAGCCGAAGGGCACCGGATCCTCAAGATGAATCTTGGCGACACCGCGCCGTTCGGCCTGGAGGCCCCCGAGTCCGTGGTGGTGGACATGATCCACCACCTGCGCGGGGCGCAGGGTTACAGCGATTCCAAGGGCATCTTCTCGGCCCGCACGGCCATCTCGCAGTACTACCAGACCAGGGGCCTGATGCAGATCGGCGTCGAGGACATCTTCATCGGCAACGGCGTGAGCGAGCTCATTTCCATGTGCCTGCAGGCGTTTATGGAAAACGGCGACGAGATCCTCATTCCTGCGCCCGACTACCCGCTGTGGACGGCCGCCGTCACCCTGACCGGCGGCAAGCCGGTGCACTATCTGTGCGATGAGGACGAGCACTGGTGGCCGGACATGGCCGACGTCGAATCAAAGATCACCAAGCGCACCAAGGCAATCGTGATCATCAATCCAAACAACCCCACGGGTGCCGTCTACCCGCGGCACATCCTGGAGCAGTTTGCCGAGTTGGCCCGCAAGCACCATTTGGTGCTGTTCTCGGATGAAATCTACGAAAAGATCCTGTACGAGGACGCCCAGCATATCCACACCGCTTCGGTGGCCGAAGACGTGTGCGTCCTGACTTTCAGCGGACTCTCCAAGGCCTACCGGATGCCGGGGTACCGCGCCGGCTGGGTGGCCGTCACCGGTCCGCTCGCCGCAACACTGGCCTACCGGGAAGGCCTGGAGCTGCTGGCCTCCCTGCGCCTGTGCCCCAACGTGCCGGCGCAGCACGCCATCCAGACCTGCCTTGGCGGCTACCAGAGCATCGGGGCCCTGATCCGGCCCGGCGGCAGGCTGCGCGAACAGCGCGACCGCGCCCATAAGTTGCTCACCTCCATTCCCGGCGTCACGTGTGTGCCCGCGGCGGCGGCCATGTACCTGTTTCCCCGCCTTGACCCGGAGCTTTACCCCTTCAAGAGCGACGAACAGTTCGTCCTTGACCTGCTGCGCGAACAAAAGATCCTGGTCTCACACGGTTCGGCGTTCAACTGGCCCCGGCCGGACCATTTCCGCTTTGTCATCCTTCCGGCCGTCGAGGACATTGAGGAAGCCGTGCGCAGGATCGCCACGTTCCTCGCCTCGTACCGGACCAGCGCTGCGGAATAGGCTGGCCGGGCCCCGTCGGCGACCAGTAAGGCCCGGAACGGTGCTGCCCGCCGAGCTTTGCCGTGCCGTGTCCGGCCTATCGCGTACCGGTCCGTTGACTTGTCTCGTGGACTTAACTTAGCGTTCCCTCCACTGACAACGTTGTCTTTCTGGGAAAGGCACGCGCGATGAAGGGCGACCTCAGCACTATGCACACAACACGAACCATCGGCTTGCGGGCAGTCACCGCCGTGGCACTGGCAGGCCTGGCCTTTGGCGGCGCCTTGGCCGGGGCCATCCCAGCCGGAGCGGCCACCACTCCGGGTGAAGAGCAGTACCGCCCGGCCGTCCATTTCTCGCCGGAGAAGAACTGGATGAACGATCCCAACGGGATGGTCTTCTACAAGGGCGTCTACCACCTCTACTACCAGCACAACCCGTCCGGGAACACCTGGGGGAACATGTCCTGGGGGCATGCGACGTCCACTGACCTGGCCCATTGGAAGGAGCAGCCGTTGGCGATCCCCACCGATGACCAGCAGGACATCTTCTCCGGCAGCGTGGTGGTGGACAAGAACAACTCCTCCGGCTTCGGCACCGCGACAAATCCTCCCCTGGTGGCGATTTTTACCAGCGCCTACAAGGACGCATCCCCGCACCGCGGGCTGCAGGCGCAGTCCCTGGCGTACAGCCTGGACCAGGGTCAGACCTGGACCAAGTACGGCCAGAACCCTGTCCTCAACCGCAACTCAGCCAACTTCCGCGACCCGAAGGTCTTCTGGTATGACGCCCCGGACGGCGGCGGCTACTGGGTGATGACCGCCGTGGAGGCCTTGGACCACAAGGTGCTCCTGTACAAGTCCGATAACCTCAAAGACTGGACCGAGCTGAGCTCCTTCGGGCCGGCAAACGCAACTGGCGGCTTATGGGAATGCCCTGACCTCTTTCCATTGGCCGTGGACGGAAACCCGGACAACGTCAAGTGGGTCATGGTGGTGAACATCAATCCCGGCGGCGTGGCGGGCGGTTCTGCAGGGCAGTACTTCGTCGGTGACTTTGACGGAACCACGTTCACCTCGGACACCACGGACCCCGTGGATTCCCTCCCGGCCGGAACTCCGCTGGCGGGTTTCAACGACGGAAGTTACGGCGGCTGGACGGTCAACAACGAACCTGGAAACTGGAAGAACGGGCCGTTTGCCGACACCCCGGCACACGGAGCACTGGCAGGACAGAACCAGGTCACCGGCTATGCCGGGGCCGGGCTGGTCAATTCCTTCAACGACGGCGACTGGCCGCTTGGCTCCATGAGTTCACCGGAGTTCACGGTCGGCAGTGACTACATCAACTTCCTCGTGGGCGGCGGACAGCATCCCCGCACCTCGGACAAGCTGGACAACAATGCCCCGGCCGGAGACCTGCTGTTCAACGGCTTCGAGGTTCCGGACGGCAGCACACTGGGCGACGCCGGCTGGACCGGAGCGGCGGACCTGGCGCCCGCCTTCCAGCCGGCCACGGCAGGCGGCGACTACTTCATCGGGGCCAAACGGATCAACACCTTCGAAGCGGGCGGTGCCCCGGGTGATGACCGCCAGGGCACCCTCACGTCCCCGGCCTTCACCGTCTCCCGAAACTTCATGAGCATGCTCGTCGGCGGCGGACAACGCGCCGCCGACTCCGGGGAAGTCCTGGAAGCCCAGCTCCTGATCGATGGCAACGTTGTCAGAACACTCAGCGGAGACAACGCCGGCGCGCTCAACTGGAAGGGCTGGGACGTTTCGGAGTTCGCCGGCCGGAGCGCACAGCTAAGGGTCGTGGACCAGGCGGGCGGCGGGTGGGGACACCTCACCCTTGACCACGTCATGCTGACCGACCAGGCGGCCGTTCCACGCTCGGACGAGACCACAGTCAACCTCGTGGTGGACGGGCAAGTGGTCCGGTCCGCCACGGGAACCAACAGCGAAGTCCTGGACTGGGCATCGTGGAACGTCGCGGAGTTCAGGGGCCGCCAAGCCAGCATCCGGATCGTGGACAACAACCGCTTCGGCTGGGGGCACATCCTGGCCGATGAGTTCATTGCTTCGGCACGGCCGGCCAAGCCCCGGCTGCAGGGCTATGACTGGTTGGACTACGGCCGCGACTACTACGCCTCGGTTTCCTTCGGCAACATGCCCCAGAACAAGCGCGTCATGCTCGGATGGATGAACAACTGGGATTACGCCAACCTCGTCCCCACTTCCCCTTGGCGCAGCGCGATGTCGCTGCCCCGCGAAGTGGGCCTCACCCAGACTGCCGACGGGCCCCGGCTGACCCAGAAGGCGGCAAGCCAGGTGGACAAGCTGGCCGCCAAATCTTCCTACAGCGAGAAGGCTGCCCGCAGCATTGCACCGGGCGTCCACCCGCTTCCGGCTGCGGCGTCGGGCGATGTCCAAAGGATCGATGTCACGTTCGCCCCGGGAACGGCAGCCAAGTCCGGCATAACGGTGCTGGGAGACGGAACAACGTCCACCGAGATCGGCTACGACGCAGCAACCGGCGAGGTCTACGTGGACCGGAGCAATTCCGGCAACACGGGCTTCCACCCACTGTTCACGTCGGTGGACTCGGCGCCGGTGACCGTTGATGGAAGCGGCAACGTGACCCTGCGGATCTACGTTGACCGCGCGTCGGTGGAGGTCTTTGCCCAGAACGGCCTGCGTACTATTACGGACCAGGTGTTCCCGGGTGCCGGTGCCGGTCAGGTGGCCCTCTTTGCCGCAGGCGGCACGGCCAAGGTCAAGTCGCTCACGGTCACCCCGCTTCAGCCATCCATGTTTGCCGCCGCACTCAGTAAGGTGAAGAACAGCAGGTAGCTGCACCGCTCAAAGGAAAGGGCCGGTGCGCGCGGGATCCCCCGCGGGCACCGGCCCTCTCTCCCGAGAAATCCCTAGGCCTGGGGCTGCAGCCAGGTCAGAACCGAGCCGTCCCCTTCGATGTGGCGCACCAACTCTCCATTGAAGGCCGCACCGTAGTCCGCGCTGATGTGTTCCTGGAACGCGGCCTCGTCCCGGTACACCTCGAAGACGAAGTACTCCCTCGGGTTCGACTCACGCGTGTAGGGCAGGAACAGTTGGTTGCCCGGTTCGCTGCGCACCTTCTCGGTGAGTTCGCGCATCATTTCGGCCACCCGGGCTTCGCTGCCGGGCTTGACCGTGAATTCGGCGTAAAGCGTTTTGGTCATGGTGCTCCCTTTCAAGGATGTGTTTGCACTGGGGCTGTGTGGGGCGAGGCAAAAGCGGACCAGGCCGGTCGCTCAGGACGGCGGGATCTCACCGGACCCCCGAACGATGAGTTCCGACGGCACGATGTACGTTGTCGGGGCAACCCTGTCACCGTCGATGCGGGCCAGCAGGCGCTCGGCTGCGAGCTTGCCTATCCGCTCCGGGTGCTGGGCAATCACGGTGATCCCCGGTTCCATCATGTCCGCCAGCGTGAAGTCGTCGAACCCCACCAGGGCCACGCGCTTGCTGGCACCCAGCTCCTTGAGCGCCCTCATCACTCCAAAGGTGACCAGGTTCTGGCTGGAAAAAATGGCGGTGGGCGGGTCGTCGGAGGCCAGCAGCTCCAGTGCCGCCAGCCGCGCCGACTCCTCGTCATGCAGTCCTTCGCGGATGGGAACAGCTGACGTGGCGAGACCGGCCCTCCCCAGTTCCCCGATGAAGCCCTGCCTCCGTTCCCGCGCTGTTTGGATTTCGATGCGGTCGCCCAGGTAGGCGAGCTTCCGGTGTCCGTGGGCCAGCAGATGGGAGGCCGCTGTAGCGGCACCGACGGCGTTGTCCGTCACCACGGCATCGGCGTCGATGCCCACGGGTTCGCGGTCGATGAACACCATGGGCAGGTCCCGGGAGTGCTCCGGGATGACGTATGCCTGGCTCTTGGCAATCGGCGTCAGCACCAGGCCGTCCACCCGCCGGCCCAGGAATGCGGCGACCAGCGCTTTCTCACGCTGGGGATCGTCGTCCAGGCTGGCGGCGAACACCGCGATCCCGCGTTCAGCGAGTGAGTCCTCCAGCGCCCGGTGGATCTCTCCGCTGAACGGGTTGGACACGCTGGGCAGCAGCAGGCCGATGCTCAGCGTCTGCCGCCCGGTCCGCCGGAGGCTTCCCGCGGCCATGTCCAGCTGGTAGTTGAGCTGCTGGGAGGCCCCGAGGACGCGGAGCCGGGTGGACTCGGAAACGCCCGGTTCATCGTTCATGACGCGCGACACCGTCTTGATGCCAACCCCGGCCAGCGCCGCCACATGGCGCATTGTGGGCCTGCTCTGGGTTGCCTCTGCTTGGTAACGATTAGACATCGTTGTCAAACCTCGTCCTTCATTATCGATTTATGCCTTGACTCTACCTTGTGAGCTTGGTTACATATTCTATGACATCGTTGTCAGGCACAACACGTGCCACGGAAACAGGAGATTCAATGTTGAGTTCCACAGCCCCACGGACCGTCGCAACCCGTTTGTTCGCCCTCGGCGCCGTCCTGACGCTCGGCACGCTCAGCCTGACGGCGTGCGGCGGAAACACCTCCTCCGCGGGCTCCACCAGCGGTTCGTCGTCGGACAAGATCGGCGTCTCGCTGATCGTCAAGACCACCGCGAACCCGTTCTTTGTCTCCATGCAGGACGGCGCCAAGAAGGCCGCCGAATCCGGCGGCGTGGACCTCAAGCTGGCAGCCGGCAAGGCCGACGGCGACGAGGACACCCAGATCCAGGCCATCGAAAACGCCATCTCCAAGGGCGACAAGGGCATCCTGATCACCCCCAACGGACCGTCCGTCGTCGACGCCCTTAAGAAGGCCAAGGACGCTGGCCTCTTCGTCATCGCTCTGGACACTCCCCCGGACCCGGCGGACGCCGCCGACATCACCTTCGCCACGGACAACTTCGCCGCCGGTGAGCTCATCGGCAAATGGACCGCGGCCCAGCTCGGCGGGAAAAAAGCCACCATCGCCCTCGTAGACCTCTTCGATGACAAGATCGTCTCGGTCGACTACAACCGCGACCAGGGCTTCCTCACCGGGCTCGGCATCGACACCGCCGACGCGAAGAAGAACGGCGACGAGGCCAAGACCGGCAAGTACACCGGGGGCAAGGGCGGCGACTACGAGATCGTCGGCAACCAGGCATCCCAGGGCAACGAGGACGGCGGCCGCACAGCCATGGAAACCCTCCTCGCCAAGAACCCCAACATCAACGTCATCTACACCATCAACGAACCGGCAGCCGCCGGAGCGTATGAGGCCCTGAAGTCCGCCGGCAAGGAAAAGGACGTCCTGGTGGTCTCCATCGACGGCGGCTGCACGGGCGTGAACAACGTCAAGTCAGGCGTCATCGGCGCCACTGCACAGCAGTACCCGGTCAAGATGGCCGAACTGGGTGTGAAGGCCATCGTGGACCTGGCCAAGACCGGCAAGAAGCCCGCCAACTCAGAGGGCCTGGACTTCTACAACACCGGCGTCGAACTCGTCACTGACAAACCGGCCGACGGCATCAAGAGCATCACCACCACCGCGGCAACCGACATCTGCTGGGGAAAGTAGCCACGCAGGTTCACCGAGTGCGGGGAGGTCGGAGCCCGTTCGGCCGCCCCGCACTTCATCTCCCGAGCTAGCCAGCTACGCACTAGCAATCATCATCGAAGATCAGGACATATCGTGACCCAGCAACAGACCGCCGGCCCGCCCAGCGCCGGGCATGCCGACCTGGCGGAGGAATTCCTCGACCGGCAGACGCCGCTTAGCCGGATACGCAATATCCTCCACCGTTACCCCGCCGTCAGCCCTGCCCTCGTCCTCGTCATCGCGGTGGTCGTGTTCGGCCTGCTCAATGACAGGTTCCTGCGGGTTGAAAACCTCTCCCTGATTACGCAGCAGGTCTCCGTCGTCGGCACCCTGGCCATCGCCCAGACCCTCATCATCCTCACGGCCGGCATCGACCTTTCCGTCGGTGCTGTCATGATCCTCTCCTCCATGGTCGTGGCCCAACTCGCCGTCAACAACGGACTGCCCGCGCCCGTCGCGCTGCTCGCAGGCCTGGTCATCGGACTCGCCGCCGGAGCCTTGAACGGGTTCCTGGTCACCAGGTTCCGACTCCCCCCGTTCATCGTCACCCTGGGCACACTGAACATCTTCATCGCACTGACCCTTCTCTACTCCAACGGGGCCACCGTGCGCGGCTCGGCGATGCCGGGCCTGCTGACTTGGACCGGATCCACCTTCCCGGTGGGCCCGGTGCGGATTTCCACCGGCGTCGTTGTAATGCTGCTGCTCTACATCGCCATCGCGTTCATCCTCGGCAAAACCGCCTGGGGCCGGCACGTCTACGCCGTGGGCGACGACAAGGAAGCCGCCCGGCTGGCCGGTATCGCCGTAAACAAAGTCCTCATGAGCGTTTACCTCGCCGCCGGCGCCGTCCTGGCCATCGGCGCCTGGATCCAGATCGGCCGGACCAACGCCGCCAGCCCCAACGCCGGCGTCGACCTGAACCTGGACTCCATCACCGCCGTCGTCATCGGCGGAACCAGCCTCTTCGGCGGCCGCGGCTCGGTCTGGGGAACCCTCCTCGGCGCCCTGATCGTCGGTGTCTTCCGCAACGGACTCTCCCTCGCCGGCCTGGACGTGCTCTACCAGACCCTCGCCGTGGGCGTCCTCATCATCCTCGCTGTGTCCATCGACCAGTGGATCCGAAAGGTGAAATCATGACCGCCACCCACATGGAGCCCGCTAAAACCACCGTGCGTGAGCCCATCCTGCAGGCCAGGAACCTCGTCAAGACCTTCGGCCGGGTAGTGGGGCTGGACGGGGTCAGCCTCGACCTGTACCCCGGCGAAGTCCTGGCCATCATCGGCGACAACGGCGCCGGCAAATCCACGCTCATCAAATGCCTCACCGGCGCCGAGATTCCGGACTCGGGCGAACTCATGGTTTCCGGCAAGCAGGTGCACTTCAAACGCCCTCAGGACGCCCGCGTCCACGGCATTGAAACCGTGTACCAGAACCTGGCAGTCTCGCCTGCCCTGGACGTGGCCTCCAACCTCTTCCTGGGCCGGGAGGAACGCCTGCCCGGGCCGCTCGGCAGCATCTTCCGCGTCCTCGACACCAAGGGCATGCGCCGCAAGGCCAAGGAAGAGCTGACCCGGCTGGGCATCTCGACACTGCAGGACGTGACGGTCCCCGTGGAGAACCTGTCCGGCGGCCAGCGCCAGGCTGTGGCCGTGGCGCGGGCCGCGGCCTTCGGCTCCAAGGTGGTGGTCCTGGACGAGCCGACGGCGGCGCTCGGCGTGCGCGAATCCAACCAGGTCCTGCAACTGGTCCGCGACCTGCGGGACCGCGGGCTCCCCGTCATCCTGATCAGCCACAACATGCCGCACGTGTTCGACGTCGCCGATCGTATCCACATCCAGCGCCTCGGCAAATGCGCTGCCACCATCACGCCGCAGTCGCACAGCATGACCGATGCGGTGGCTATCATGACGGGCGCGGCCACGGCCTGAGCGCCGCAGTAGTTTCACCAAAACTCCGTCCGCGGACCGGATCACCGGTCCGCGGACGGCTTCACGAAAGAGATCCAATGTTCAATCCCGGTTCGCACTCCTCCCCTGCCGACAGCCCCGACGTCATCGTCGTCGGCGAGGCGCTGATCGACGTCGTCAGCCGTCCCGACGGCGACGTGGAGCACCCCGGCGGTTCGCCGGCCAACGTCGCTTACGGGCTCGGCCGGCTGGGGGTCAGCACCGGGTTGCTGACGGCAATCGGCGACGACGCCCGCGGGGCGGCGATCGAAGCCCACCTGTCCAGCGCCGGAGTCGTGCTGCTGCCGGGGGCCCGTTCCCTCGAACGCACTGCCTCGGCAACGGCCACGATCGCCGCGGACGGTTCAGCCAGCTACGTCTTCGACATCGACTGGCGGCTGGAGGCGCTGGCTCCGGCCTTCTTTCCGAAGGTCCTGCACACCGGCTCGATCGCCACGTTCCTGGCACCGGGCGCCGCCGCCGTCCGGACCCTGCTGGAGCAGGCACACCGGGATTGCATGGTCACCTACGATCCCAACATCAGGCCGGCACTGCTCGGCAGCCACAGTGAAGCGAAGTCGCTGTTCGAGGAACTCGTCCCCCTGACCGACGTCGTCAAACTCAGCGACGAAGACGCCCACTGGCTGTACCCGGGGCAGGACCTGGAGCAGACCGCGGAGAGGATCCTGGCCCTGGGCACCGGGCTTGCCGTCATAACGGCCGGAGCCGAAGGATCACTGCTCCGCGCGGCTGAAGGCAGTCTTCATGTTCCGTCCGTGACCACGTCCGTGGCGGACACCATCGGCGCGGGCGATTCGTACATGGCTGCCCTGATCCTGGGGCTGCTGACCCGCGGCACCGCCGGGCTGGCTCCTTCCGTGCTCGAAGCCATCGGCCGGACAGCATCTGCGGCGGCGGCGATCACGGTCAGCCGTCCCGGCGCCAACCCGCCCACCCTCGACGAACTCCGGGCGGCCCAGGACGCCGCGGCCCCGGACCGGGCAGCTCTTCACCGGGCGGATCAGGACGCGGCAGCCATCGGCGTGTAGCTGAAGGACTTCAGCGTCAGTGTCCCGTCCTTGGTCAATGCCTTCAGCCCCTTGGGAGCGCCCGCGGGAAACGCCAGCGATGTCAGGGTCTTCTCGCCGTCGTTGACGAACACCTCAACGGAGCTGTAGTCGACATAGATTGTCAGCTGGACCTTGCCGTCGCGGGGCGCAGATTCCGCCCGCCGGACCGTGCCGTAGTCGGGTGCGAGTCCGGCGGTTTCCTTGGCTGCGCCGTCACGCGCGACGAAGGCGGTGTCCGATTCGAAGTCATAGCCCACCGTGGCGAAGACCCCGTTTTCGGCCAACAGCTCCACCTTGGCCTCGGAGCCGTCGTCCCCGGCCGCGCGTTCGAGCGTCAGGTCAAGCCGGTACGCTCCGCCATCGGGCCCGGAAGAGTCCGGTCCGGGCAGCTCGCCGGCACCGTCCGGAGTCAGTTTCCTGTCCTCCACAGTGACCGTCCCGCCTTCCAATGACTTCAGCGCACTGGTGGGCGTGGAGACGAGCGTGGGCTTGCCGGAAACGGTCTTCAGCCGGATGTCCCTGACCACCGTATGGGCGCCGCCGTGCCAGTCTTCCGTGGGCAGCTTTCGCGCATAGGCCCAGTTGTTCAGCCAGGCGATGGCATGGCGGGAACCCATGCGCTGGCTTTCCGTGAGCCGTGGGTCGTCCCAGGTCACGGCGGCGTAGAAATCCGAGCCGTCGTCGAGCCACTGGTGCTTCTCGTCCGACGGCGTGAAGCGTGTGCCGTCCCAGGTTCCGGTCCAGTAGGCCACGCCAGTGGACTTTCCCTCCTCGGCTCCGTTGGCGCTGGCGGCGAGCACCCATGTCCGCTTGGCCGGGTCGCCGTCAACGTCGAGCTGGAATAGCTCGGGGCACTCAAGGACTCCCAGGCCTTCGCGCTCAAAACCGGACAGGTAGTGCCATTCCTTCAGGTTGGAGGATGCGTACAGTCCGATCTTCGCGCCCTCCGCCAAGGCCATGACCCACTGGTTGTTGGCTTCATCGCGGATGATCTTCGGGTCGCGCCAGTGCTGCTCCCCGGGGTTCTCCATCACCGGGTTGCCGTCATAGGCCTTGAACGAATACCCCTTGTCGGTGGAGTAGAACAGCGACTGCCGCTGCACCCCCTCGTCCTGCTGGGTCATAACGGCGATAACGGCGTCCTTGCCGAACCCTGCGGAGTTCCCGTGGTCCACCACGGCGCTGCCCGTCTCGATGTCTCCAAGTCCGTTCTTGTACTTTTCAATGGCCACCCCCTCGTCCTTCCAGTGCACCAGGTCGTTACTGGTGAGGTGGTACCACTCGGTGCCGTTCTCGCTTGGGTATCCGGAGTTGTAGAGGTAGTAGTAGTGCCACTGACCGTCCAGCCAGAAGGGCCGCTGGGGATCGTTCATCCAGTTTTCCCGGGGCGTGATGTGATAGCTGGGCCGGTAGGCGGAGGCTCCGTCCGGACGCGCGAACGCCGATTCTGCCGGTGCGGGCACCTCCGGTCCGGCGCCGAGGTCGGCCAGCATGGCATCCACCGCTTCGGGAGTGATGCAGCCGGGCCGGGGAATCTCCGCGGAACCTGCCCGCACCACCTGGTCCCGCACGCTGGACCGCACATAGACGTCCTGGCCCAGCCGGGCGGCGGCCACCCAGCCGTCGGCGCATTCGATGGTGCGCAGGTCGGAGACGCCCTCGGTCCGCAGCGGATGCGCCAGGCCCTCCAGGCTGCGGTCTCCCCCGGCCAGCCAGAATGAGCCGTAACGGCCCTTTGCATCCTTGGCTTCCGACTGCGCCTTGGCGACGTCAGCCAGCGCTTGCCCGGCCGGGCTGCCCGGGTCCGGCCGGGACCCCAACCCCACCACCAGGGCCACCGCCACCAGCACCAAGGCAGCGGCAGCGGCCACCGCGGCCCACAGGGCCCGTGGCGTGAGTTTGCTGGGAAGAAACCTGAGTGACATGTCCACCGATCATCGTGATGCAAAAACGCCGGCGCCGGGTTTATAGCCGGCGCCGGCGTTCCGCATTCTGGTCTGATTTCACTCAATTTTACAGGGGATGCACCCCGGTGTTCCCGCTGCGGTGGCCGCAGCCCCGGCGCAGGGACCTAGGCGTCAGCCTCTTCGAACTCAACCGCAGCAACAATTTCCTTGGTCGAGGGGCTGACCATGTAAGCCTCATCGTCGTCTTCCACCATGATGAAATCACCGTGGTCCGTGGTGAAGTGCCAGGCCAGGACAGTCTCGCCGTTGTGCTCGTAGTTGGGATCGCCCATGGTGATTTTCTGCAGCTCGTGGCCGGCGACGTCGCACAGTTCGCGGATGATCAGTTCGAACTCCGGCGCGTTCTCAAGGGCCTCTTCCGCCGCCTCGGCCTGCCGTTCGGCCAGGTTGGGGATCTGCGCCACGCGCTCTGCGATGTGCAGCTCCAGCTGCTCGTCGGCCAGTACCAGCAG
Source organism: Arthrobacter sp. NPDC093128 (assembly GCF_040683875.1). Lineage (NCBI taxonomy): Bacteria > Bacillati > Actinomycetota > Actinomycetes > Micrococcales > Micrococcaceae > Arthrobacter > Arthrobacter sp. NPDC093128. The sequence continues at coordinate 123,739 of NZ_JBFBEY010000008.1, read as the reverse complement.
GCCTTCCTGGCTGCGGAGCCACGCGGCGTTCAGCGCAAGGATGTCCTCGGTCTCCAGCAGCGACTCGAAGTCGTCGTCGATCCCCTCGAGTTCCCGGACCGCCTCGGCAGACCGCGCGGCCTCCGCGGTGGCGCTCCGGCGGTCGTCGGCATCGTCAAAATGCTCAGTGTCCCCGTCCAGATAGGTGTCGGCGTCGTCTTCGGAGAGTGCATCAAAAGCCGCGGCGGCGCGGTTGAACAGCGCCAGGTGGGCGGTGGCGCCCATGCCTTCCAGGCCTTCGCGGACGTAGGCGTCGATCTCTTCGCGTTCCGGCACGGTGAAGACGTACTGCGCGAAGCCGCCGGCCAGCGCCTGGGTGAGGTAGAAGTCAACGTAGTAGCTGCGCAGGGCGTTCGGCGCAATTTCCGGGGCGTCGAGCAGTTCCGCGTACATGGCGTTGACCACCGTCACGTTGGAATCCACAACGTCCTCGTTGGCCGCCGCGGCGCTATCGATTGTCAGGACAACGGGGTGTTTGCTGGCTGGCTGACCGGTGCTCATGGGAAATCCTCACTGCTGAAAGCGGGTGGTGCTCAGGACCCTTTCACGCTATGCCGCGGACGGGTCCGCGGGTTGAGGAGGAGTTGAACGTTGGGCGAAGTTTCAGGGCCTGTCCCGGCTCGGTAAGATGGGTCAGATAACCTGCAGATTTTTGACCTGCTGAAAGTAGCGCGCACCATGCCATCCCAACCGGACGAGAGTGCGGCACTGGCAATACAGACCCCCGCGATCAACGACCGCTCCCTCGCGGCCGGACTCGCCTACGCCATGGGCAGCCGGGTCTCGGGGATTTCCTTCGATGCCGCCACCGGCCTGATGCTCGGCAAGGTCCGCGGCGGTTCGGACGCGCCCTATTCAACCACTGCGAAGCTGGTCCGGAAGGCGGGCGGCTGGAGCTGCACCGTGGGCGTCTGCAGCTGCCCCGTGCGGAAGGACTGCAAGCACGTGGCCGCGCTGCTCTTCGCCGCGGAGGACAATCCGGCCACCCGCGTCCAGCTGCTAACCCCGGCCGAGGCCACCCGGTTGGCCCGTGAGCCGCTCGCGCAGGAGATGCCGGACTGGGAGCAGGCACTGGGCCCGCTCATTGCCCGGCCGGGAATCACCCAGTCCACCAACGGCATCCCGCTGGCCCTGCAGTTCGACATCGAAGAGCCTGCCCCGCACTTCTCCTACACCGGCCGGCGTGATCCGCTCCGCAGCGTGCGCCAGCTCAAGGCGCGCCCGGTGATCATGGGCGCCAAGGGCAAGTGGATCCGCGGCGACGTCTCCTGGAACACGCTCAGCTACCTCAACTACCGGCGCGAATGCAACGAGTCGCACGTGGAGTGGATGCAGGAATTCCTTGCGTCCCACACCGCCCTCGCCAACCGCCAGCACAATTCCACCGCGCCCTGGCTGGGACTGAACACCTACGCCGGGAAAAACCTGTGGAGCCTGCTGGCCCAGGCGCGGAAGATCGGCGTCGCGCTGGTGCACGCCAGCGGCCTGGGACCCGTACGGTTCGTGGAGGACCCTGCCGCCGTCGGGCTTAATCTGACCCGGTTCGGCGCTTCCGGCGGGGATGAAGCCGGCGCCGTCTCAAACGGGAAAACGCCCGACGACGGCGGGCTGACGCTTGCGCCCACCATCACCGTTGAGGGGGAAGTGGTTGATCCGGCATCCGTGGGGACCATCGGCCGCCCTGCGCACGGGATCTTCCTGACGTCCGGAGGAGACGCCCTTCCGGGCGTGGGCACGGGATCGATCATCACGCTGGCTCCCCTGGAAAGCGGCCTCAGCGAGGAACTCCTGACGTTCGTCACGGCCGGCAGCGCCCTGCACATTCCGGCCCGGGACGAGACCCGGTTCCTCACCGGTTTCTACCCCAAGCTCAAGCAGGCCGCCCGGGTCACCGCCTCGGACGAGTCCGTGGAGCTGCCCACGCTGGCCGTTCCCACGTTGTCCCTGCTGGCAAACTACGGCACCGACCACAAAGTGCGCCTGCACTGGGAATGGCATTACAAGTCCGGGAACCTGGTCACGGCACAGCCGCTGTGGCGCCACCCGGGCGACCATGGCTACCGGGACGACCCCACCGAAGCCCGCATCCTCGAGTCCGTGGGCCAGCCCTGGGAGGTTGTACCCAAGCTGGGCGAATCCGCCACGGGCGGCTGGGGCACCCCGCGGCTGGCGGCGTCAGCAGAGCTGAGCGGGCTGGACACCCTGGCCTTTACCGAGGAAGTGCTGCCGCAGCTCCGCAACACCCCGGACGTCGTGGTGGACACCGCGGGCGACATCGCCGACTACCGCGAGGCCGGGGAAGCCCCCGTGGTGGCCATCTCCACCAAGGCCACGGACAGCCGCGACTGGTTCGACCTGGGCATTGTCATCACGCTTGAGGGCCAGCCGGTTTCCTTCGCCGCGCTGTTCTCCGCGCTGGCGGCCGGTGAGACCCGGATGCTCCTGCCCAGCGGCGCGTACTTCTCCCTGGACCTGCCCGAACTGCATCAGTTGCGCGCCCTCATTGACGAAGCCCGTTCATTGCAGGACAACAAGGATGCACCGCTGCAGATCAGCCGGTTCCAGGCGGGTCTCTGGGACGAGCTGGCGCACCTGGGCATTGTGGACGAGCAGGCCGCCGCCTGGCGCGAGGCCGTGGGCGGGCTGCTCGAGGGCGGCATCAAAGGGCTGCCCCTGCCGGCCACGCTGAATGCCGAGCTGCGGCCGTACCAGCTGGAGGGTTTCAACTGGCTGAGCTTCCTCTACCGGCACGGGCTCGGCGGGGTGCTGGCTGACGACATGGGCCTGGGCAAGACCGTCCAGGCGCTGGCGCTGATCTGCGCGGCGAAGGAGGCCACCCGGGTTCCGGAGGGCATCGTTGCCAACGGGACGCAGGCTTCCGACGGCGCCGCACCGGGTGCGGCCGCCGCACCGGGCTCCGCGCCTTTTCTGGTCGTGGCCCCCACCAGCGTGGTGGGCAACTGGGAAGCTGAAACCGCACGATTCGCTCCCGGCCTCACCGTCCGGGCCATCGGCGAGACGTTTGCGAAGAACGGCGTGGACCCGGCCGAGGCCATGGCCGGCGCGGACATCGTGATCACGTCCTACGCCCTGTTCCGGATCGATTACGAGGCGTACGCGTCCCGCGAATGGGCGGCCCTGGTGCTGGACGAGGCCCAGTTCGTGAAGAACCACCAGTCCAAGGCCTACCAGTGCGCGCGGAAGCTGCCGGCGGCGTTCAAGCTGGCCATCACCGGCACGCCGCTGGAAAACAACCTGATGGAGTTCTGGGCGCTCACCTCAATTGTGGCGCCCGGCCTGTTCGCGAGCCCCAAGCGGTTCGCTGAGTATTACCAGAAGCCGGTGGAGAAGAACGGCGACAAGGGGCAGCTGGACAAGCTCCGCCGTCGGGTCCGTCCGCTCATGATGCGCCGCACCAAGGAGCAGGTCATCCACGACCTCCCGCCGAAGCAGGAGCAGATCCTCGAGGTGGTGCTGAACCCGCGGCACCAGAAGGTGTACCAGACCCACCTGCAGCGGGAGCGCCAGAAGATCCTGGGCCTCATCGACGACGTCAACAAGAACCGCTTCACCATCTTCCAGTCGCTGACGCTGCTGCGCCAGCTCAGCCTGGACGCATCCCTGGTGGATCCTTCCCTGTCCGGGGTCCGGTCCAGCAAGCTGGACGTGCTGTTCGAGCAGCTGGAGGACCTTGTGGCCGAGGGGCACCGGGCACTGATCTTCAGCCAGTTCACCGGGTTCCTGGGCAAGGTCCGTGAGCGGCTGGTCGAGGAGAAGATCGAGTTCTGCTACCTCGACGGCGGCACCCGCAACCGTACCGATGTGGTGAACGAGTTCAAGAACGGCTCCGCCCCCGTGTTCCTGATCAGCCTCAAGGCCGGCGGCTTCGGCCTGAACCTGACCGAGGCCGACTACGTGTTCCTGCTGGACCCGTGGTGGAACCCGGCCTCCGAGGCTCAGGCCGTGGACCGCACCCACCGGATCGGGCAGGCACGGAATGTGATGGTCTACCGCCTGGTTGCCAAGGACACCATCGAGGAAAAGGTCATGGCCCTGAAGGCGAAGAAGTCGCAGCTGTTTGCGGACGTGATGGAGGGCGATGCGCTCTCCGGCGGTTCCCTGACGGCTGAGGACCTGGCCGGCCTGTTCAACGACTGAGGGTTTGACTGCCGGCGTTTCAACGCCGGACGGTCAGCCCATCGCGGGCGCGAGGGACCGTCCCGACGAGAGCTGCTTCCGGGCCCAGCGGGCGAGTTTCGTGCCCTTGCCCTTCCACCAGTTGTCCTCGTCCTTGTCGTGGTGCAGGCGGAAGACGATCATCACCATCACGAAGACGCCCATGGCAACGTCCATCCAGGACCAGAAGACGGCGTCAACCAGCACGCTGATGCCCATGACCAGGACGGACGGCACGGCCAGGGTGCGGAAAATGGTACTGGCCACATAGCGTCGGTGCGACCTGGGCACGGACAGGGCACGCACCATGTCGAAACAGAGGCACACCACCACCATCGCCTGGCCCAGGGACAGCAGGACCTGCCCGGACATCGAGCCCGCGAACATGGCAACGGATTCCATTCCCGCGCTCATCGGACGCCGCCAATTTGGGCAGGGCATGGAGTTGCCGCACGGCGCGGAAGTGACAGACCGGGATTGCAGAAAACACGCATAAGGAAAACCCCCAGAGAGACCAGAATCAAGCTGTGAGACCCAGCTGTGCTCCATTCAAGCGGCTGCCGCTCCGGTCCGTCACGAGTAGCGTGTACTCTATTCTGCCTGCCCGGGCGCCGGGGCCCACGCCCGGGTACTCAGTCCGGCGCAGCGACACAATCACTGAGGAGCACTATGAACAGCCAGCCAAACGCCCAAAGGATCCTGGTTGTCGGTGCCGGCGCCACCGGCGGATACTTCGGCGCGCGCCTGGCGCAGGCCGGCCGGGACGTGACCTTCCTGGTCCGCGAGGGGCGGGCCGCCACCCTGCGCCGGCGCGGTCTGCGCATCACCGGCCTGGGACAAGAGGACGTCATCGAACCTGCGCTTGTCACCGCGGCGGACCTCAACAGCCGCTATGACCTGGTGCTGGTTACAGTGAAGGCCTCCGCCCTCCCCCGGGCGCTGGCCGACGCGGCACCGGCAGTGGGGCCGGAGACAGTGATTATTCCGTTCCTCAACGGCATGGCCCACATGGACACGCTGGAGGCTGCATTCGGCACCGAACGCGTCCTGGGCGGGATCGTCAAGGTGGTCACTACCGTCACCGACGACGGCGACATCCTGCAGATGAATCCGCTGGCGACACTCACGGTCGGGGAACAGCACGGCCCGCCGAGTGACCGCGTCCTGCAGGCGGTGGAGCTCTTCACGGTGCCCGGGTTCAAGGCCTCGGCCACGGCGGATGCCTTGGCATCCATGTGGCACAAATGGGTTTTCATCGTCTCTGCCGGCACCGTGACCTGCCTGATGCGGGGACCGGTGGGCGCCATCGTCGCGGTGCCCGGCGGCAAGGAGTTCGTGCACTCCGTCCTGGCCGAAGCCGGTGCCGTCGCGGCCGCGGCCGGCTATCCGGTGCCGGACCACGAAACGGAGCAGTCCGTGGGCATGCTTACGCAGCCGGGATCAACCTTCACATCGTCCCTCTACCGCGACGTCGTTGCCGGCCTCCCCGGCGAGACGGAACACCTGTTGGGCGACTTCACCCGCCGGGCACGCCTCCTCGGGGCCGGCACGCCGCTGATCGACCTCGCCCTGATGCAACTCAGGGTCCACGCCGCAACCAGCTAGCGTGCCGCTCCGGTAATGCAGCCTCGGGAAGGCTGAGGCGTTCCTACTTTTTGAGGAACGCCAGGAGTGCCTCGTTGATTTCCGGCGCGTGGGTCCACAGCATCCCGTGCGGGGCGCCCTCGATCTCCAGGTAGTCCGCGGCGGGCAGCGCTTCCTTGAAGCGGCGGCCGGTGACGTCGATGGGCAGGATGTTGTCCGCCGTTCCGTGGACGATCAGCGCGGGAACGTCGATCTTCGGGATGTCCTCGCGGAAGTCCGTCAGCCAGGTGGGCTGCGCAGCAACGGAAGCATGCGCGGAGGACTTGCCCGCGGTGGCCCAGCTGGCCCGCAACGCTTCTTCGCTGAGGCGGCTGCCAAGGGTGTCGTCGGTGTTGTAGAAGTTCTTGAAGAACTCTGTGAAGAACGCGTAGCGGTCTTCCTTCACGGCGCCAAGCAGGCCGTCGAAGACTTCCTGGGGGACGCCGTCGGGGTTGTCCTCCGTCTTCAGCAGGAAGGGCTCCAGGGAGCCGAGGAACACGGCTTTGGACACGCGCGCCGATCCGTAGGTGCTGAGGTAGCGGGCCACTTCGCCGGTTCCCATCGAGAAGCCCACCAGCACGGCGTCGGCCAGGTCGAGCTCGGTGAGCAGAGAATTGAGGTCCGCGGCAAAGGTGTCGTAGTCGTAGCCTTCGGTGGGCTTGCTGGATTTGCCGAACCCGCGGCGGTCGTAGGTGATCACCCGGTAGCCGGCCTCCAGCAGCACGGCCGTCTGCCGTTCCCAGGAGGCGCCGTCGAGGGGGTACCCGTGGATGAGGACCACCGGCTGTCCCTGTCCGTGGTCCTCGTAGTACAGCTCAACGGTGGTGCTGTTTTCTTTTCCGACAGAGACAAAGGCCATGAGGGCGTTCCTTCCGGGGCAATGAAGACTGGCAGCGAACAGGCGTGACCATCCACTCTGTTCCGGCACGCTTCGCCTGTCAAGGCAAAGCCACCGTGCCCGTCTGCGGGTCAGTCGGTGGGGCGCGGGCGCCACACCACCACGGCCTGGGAGCGGGCGCGGGGACGCTGGCCGCGCGCCAGGCTGACCACATCGCCCGCGGTCCCGGCGGCGAAAATGCGCGAGTCCAGCGGCGTGCGGCGGCGGCCCAGTTCCTCTGTCAGTTCGCCCACGCGTCGCTGCAGCGCAGCCACCTGGTTCTCCAGCTGCAGGATCCGTTTGATTCCCTCCAGCGACACCCCCTCGTGCGAGAGCCGCTGCACCTCTCGGAGCATGTTGACGTCACGCTGGGAGTACCGCCGGGATTTTCCGGGCGCGCGGCTGGGCGAGACGATGCCCAGGCGGTCATACTGCCGCAGCGTCTGCGGGTGCATGTCTGCCAGCTCAGCCGCCACCGAGATGACGAAGATCGGCTGATCAAAGTCAATGTCCATGCCCGCCCTCTCCCTAAACCGTGCCCTGTCCCCCGAAACCCTAGAGGCGTGCCTTGGCTGCCAGGCCGGCGCGGACGTCCTCACCGGCGGTGGCTGCGGCGAAGGTCTTCACGGCCTCCTCCGCTTCCTTGGTCAGCTTCTGCGGAACCACGACGTCGATGGTCACCAGCAGGTCGCCGGTGGCCTTGGCGTGCTTGACCCCGCGGCCCTTGACGCGCAGCGTGCGTCCGGACGGCGTTCCTGCGGGAACGCGGACCTTGACCTTCTCGCCGTCGATCGTGGGCACCTCGATGTCAGCGCCCAGGGCCGCCTCCGGGAAGGAGACCGGAACGTGGATGCGGAGGTTGTCGCCGTCGCGGGTGTAGAAGTCGTGGCCCTTGACGTTCACGGTGACCATGAGGTCGCCGTTGCCGGCGGGACCGTACTGGCCCTTGCCGCGGACGCGGACCTTCTGGCCGTCCTTGATGCCTGCCGGAACACGGACATCGATGACGTCGCCGTCAGGTTCGCGCAGGCCGATGGTGGTGCCGCGGATGGAACCCGCGAATGAAATCGTGGTGGTCGCCGTGCGGTCGGCGCCCTTCTGCGGCGCGCGCTGGTAGCCCGCGGGGCCGCCTGCGCCGCCGAAGCCTCCGCCGAACAGGTCGGCGAACTCCGGCGGAATGCCGCCCGAGGCGCTGTAGCCACCGGAGTGACGGCCGCTGCCACCGGTGAACAGACCGCCGAAGAGGTCTTCGAAGCCGGCACCGCCAGGCGCTCCGCCCCCGCCGCCGGGAGCAAACCGCGCGCCGCCGCCCATGGCACGGACAGCGTCATACTGCTGCCGCTCATCCGGGTCCGAGAGCACCGAATAGGCCTCGGAGATGTCCTTGAACTTCTTCTCCGAAGCCACGTCACCCGCGTTAGTGTCCGGGTGGTGCAGCCGCGCAAGCTTCCGGTAGGCCTTCTTGATATCGGCGTCGGAAGCGTCCTTGGCGACTCCAAGGATCTTATAGAAATCCTTGTCGACCCAGTCCTGGCTAGCCAATGGCGTTTCCTTTCAAAAGTACAAAAAGCGTTAAGGCGAGACTACCGCTGAGCGACGGACGGATAAGGGGGCCGGGAGTGGCATCGGGCCTGCCGGAGCGTGGCGGCTTCGGTCCGAAGGACCAAAGCCGCCACGCGTAGGGGCGGGGCCCCCTTGTCCGTCCGGCGCAGGTTGGGACCCGCCCCGGGCTCATCACCTGCTTCGCGCTATGTTTGGGCTACTTATGCAGGGACTGCAACAATAACCTGTGCTGCTCTGAGGACCCGCTCGCCGGACTTGTAGCCGGAGCGCAGGACCTGGCTGACGGTGTCGATTTCGACGTCCTCGCCGGGCTGCTGGATGAGGGCCTCGTGGATCGTGGGATCGAACTCCACTCCGGTCTCATCGATGCGCACCAGGCCGTAGGTCTTCAGCGCGTTCTCCAGCTTGGCGGCGATCGCGGCGAACGGGCCGTCGGCAAGGTCGCCGTGCTGGCGGGCTGCGTCGACGTCGTCCAGTACCGGAAGCAGGGAATTCAGGACGCCGATGACGGCCATCTCCCCTGCCACGGCACGGTCGCGTTCGACGCGCTTGCGGTAGTTGACATACTCGGCCTGCAGGCGGCGGAGGTCGTTCTTGAGTTCCTCCGCTTCCGCTGCGCCCACTCCCTGCGCCACCGATTCCTCGGCAGGAACCTCAACGCTGTTGAGGATGTCCTCGGCCTGGGAAAGGGCGTCGCCCTCGGTTTCGGCAGTTTTGCCTGCCTTGTCCGCGTGGCCTTCGCGCTCGGGGTGGCGGGCCGCGCCGGTCTCCGGGTCAACCTTGCGGTTGTCCCGGATGATCGGCTTCTGCGGCTCGTTGTCCCCGCGCTCGTTCTCGTGGCTGTCGCGGTGATGCTGCTGGTCTTTGGAAGAGCTGTGCTCTTCCTCGTTACCGTGATGCGGCATGATTACTTCTTCTCTTCTTCGTCAACGATCTCGGCGTCGACGATGTCCTCATCAGCAGCCTTGTCGCCGGCGGGAGCACCCTCAGCGCCTGCTGCACCCGTGGCACCGTCCGGCGAACCGGCCTGCGCGTAGATGGCTTCGCCGAGCTTGGTCTGGGAAGCCTGCAGCTTCTCAAACGCGGTCTTCACCGCGGCGTCGTCGGTGCCTTCGAGGGCCTTCTTGAGGGCGTCGACGTCGGCCTGGACCTCGGTCTTGACCTCTTCGGGCAGCTTGTCGGCGTTGTCGATGATGAGCTTGTCCACCGAGTAGGCGAGCTGCTCGGCCGTGTTGCGGGTGTCCGTTGCCTCGCGGCGGGCCTTGTCCTCGGCTGCGTGCTCCTCGGCGTCCTTGACCATGCGGTCAATGTCTTCCTTGGAGAGGGCGGTGCCGCCGGTGATGGTCATGGACTGTTCCTTGCCGGTGCCCTTGTCCTTCGCGGAGACGTGCACGATGCCGTTGGCGTCGATGTCGAAGGTGACCTCGACCTGCGGGACGCCGCGCGGAGCCGGAGCAATGCCGGTCAGTTCGAACGTGCCCAGCGGCTTGTTGTCGCGGGTGAACTCGCGCTCGCCCTGGAAGACCTGGATGGCCACGGACGGCTGGTTGTCGTCAGCCGTGGTGAACGTCTCGGACCGCTTGGTGGGGATGGCCGTGTTGCGCTCGATCAGGTGCGTCATGACACCGCCCTTGGTTTCAATACCGAGGGACAGCGGGGTGACGTCGATCAGCAGCACGTCCTTGCGCTCGCCCTTCAGGACACCCGCCTGCAGTGCGGCGCCGACGGCGACGACCTCGTCCGGGTTGACGCCCTTGTTGGGCTCCTTGCCGCCGGCCAGTTCCTTGACCAGTTCGTACACGGCGGGCATACGGGTGGAACCGCCCACCAGGACGATGTGGTCGATCTCGGAGAGCTTGATGCCGGCTTCCTTGATGACGTCCTGGAACGGCTTCTTGGTGCGGTCCAGCAGGTCCTTGGTGAGGTCCTGGAACTTGGCGCGGGTCAGCTGCTCGTCCAGGTGGACCGGGCCGTCGGGGGTGACGGAGAGGTACTGGAGGGAGACGTTGGTGCTGGTGGAGGAAGAAAGTTCCTTCTTGGCCTGTTCGGAGGCCTCGCGCAGGCGCTGCAGGGCGATCTTGTCCTTGGACAGGTCGATGCCCTTGACCTTGAGCTGGTTCAGCAGGTAGTCAACTACGCGCTGGTCCCAGTCGTCGCCGCCGAGGTGGTTGTCACCGGCGGTGGAGCGGACCTGGATGGTGGAGAAGTTGTCTTCGTCCTTGCCCACCTCGAGGAGGGAGACGTCGAAGGTTCCGCCGCCGAGGTCAAAGACGAGGATGAGTTCGTCTTCCTTGCCCTTGTCCAGGCCGTAGGCCAGGGCGGCCGCGGTGGGCTCGTTGACAATGCGCAGGACGTTCAGGCCGGCGATTTCTCCGGCTTCCTTGGTGGCCTGGCGCTGGGCATCGTTGAAGTAGGCCGGAACCGTGACCACGGCGTCGGTGACTTTTTCACCCAGGTAGGACTCGGCGTCGTTCTTCAGCTTCATCAGGATGCGCGCGGAGATTTCCTGCGCGGTGTACTTCTTGTCATCGATCGCCACGGACCAGTCAGTGCCCATGTGGCGCTTGACGGAGGCGATGGTGCGGTCGATGTTGTTGACGGCCTGGCGCTTGGCGATCTCGCCGACCAGGACTTCGCCGGACTTGGAGAACGCAACGACGGACGGCGTGGTGCGGCCACCCTCGGCGTTGGCAATAACGGTGGGCTCGCCACCTTCGAGAACGGAGACGACGGAGTTGGTGGTTCCGAGGTCGATACCTACTGCACGTGACATGTGTTGCTTCCTTCTTTCCTTGGAAACGATCCCGGGCCCGGTGTCCGGGCTGGTCGAAATTCAGGCACGCCCACTGATTGAGCGATCTACACTCAACTTTACCCATGGCCGGATTTAAGTCAATCCAAAGTTGAGTCAGGTCGACTCAACTTTGGATTCCGGTAGCAGGGAATCCCGGCGAAGGCCCCGGAATTCCCGCGGTTTACAGGCATTACGACGGCGGCCGCGGTCGGGTTTCGCTGTGCGTGAACGGGCCCCGGGCAGGCAAGAGGCGGCCGGCTGCATCAGCCCGGCCGCCCCTTTTGCCCTGTCGCCGACAGCTCAGTCGCGTGGCGCCTCGGTGTCCGTGTCGTCCTCGGCGTCGTTTTCCGGGGTCAGGTCCGCTTCGTCATCGATGAGCCGGTGTTCGGCACGCTCGCCAGCGGTTCCCGCCGTGCCGTAATCGCCGTCGGGGTATTCCGCGTCACCGGCCGTGACGAGGTTCTCTCCAACGGTCCCGGCATTGCCGTAGTCGCCGGCCTCGTACTCGCCTTCGACGGCGCCGGCCGCTTCCTCCACAACGTCGCCGGCGGCGCCGTAGCTGCCATCCGGATACTCTCCTTCTGCCGCGGCTAGCGCTTCCTCGCCCGCGATGCCTGCGCTGCCGTAGTCGCCGTCGACATACTGGCCGGGCTCACCTTCAACGGCCGCATCCCGGTCATCGGCGGGCTGCTTTGGTGCTTCAAATTCACTGTTCTCTGACACTGACGGATCCCTCCTGGAAGCATCGGACGCCCGGACGGGCACAGTGGCAGTCTATCCATCCGCCCGCCCCTCCGACAGGGCCGAACGGGCCCCTTCCCGGGCCCCGTTCGCTGGTCGCACAGGTCCGCGCGCGGGCCAGCATCCGGTCCCCGCGCACGACGGCGGGCGGCCACGAAAACGTGCCGCCCGCCGTCGTCCGTCACTGCGTCAGCAGTTCATCTCAGTTGCGCACGACCTCCAGTTCGATGGCCGCCCACGAAAGGGCGGGCAGGCTCACGCGGACTTCGCCACCGGCGGCCTTGACTCCCTCCAGCGGCGTGAGGCCGACGGCTCCGGGGTTCTCCTGCGTGTTGGTGATGAAACGGTCGGCGCCGTCAGGAACGCGGAGGACTTCGGCCCGGACCACCTGCCGGGCATCGAAGCCGCGAAGCACCACTTCGATGTCCGCCGCTTCTTCCAGCCCGCGGTTGGCGAGGAACAGCGCGATGCGCCCCGTCTCCTCGTTCCATGTGGCGCTGACGTCCACGAGGTCGGCGTCGCCGAATTTGGCGTTGCTGTACTTATCCGAATCGACCGCCAGCCGGAGGATCTGGCCGTGGGCCAGCTCGGCCATGCGGGCGAACGGGTGGAAGATGGTCTGCTTCCAGGCCGGCCCGTTTTCCTCACTCAGGATGGGGGCGATCACGTTGACCAGCTGCGCCTGGTTGGCGATCTTGACGCGGTCCCCGTGCCGGAGCAGGGAGTTGAGGAAGGTCCCGACGACGACGGCGTCCGTCACGTTGTACTGGTCCTCGATGACGCGGGGGTGCTCGCGCCAGCCGTGCTTGCCCACTTGCTCGGGGCTGTCGGCGTCTCCGGGGCGGGTGTACCAGACGTTCCATTCGTCGAAGGAGAGGTTGATGTGTTTCTTGTGCTTGCCCTTGGCCCGGACGGCGTCCGCCGTGGCGATCACGGATTCGATGAAGTAGTCCATGTCCACGGCGCTGGCCAGGAAGCTGCCGGCGTCGCCGTCGTGTTCCTGGTAGTAGGCGTGCAGCGAGACGTAGTCCACCTGCTCGTAGGTGTGGGTCAGGACGGTCTGCTCCCACGCGCCGAAGGTGGGCATGCCCGAGTTCGAGCTGCCGCAGGCCACGAGTTCAATGTCGGGATCCACGAACCGCATGGCCTTCGCGGCTTCCTGGGCCAGCCGGCCGTACTCCTCGGCCGTCTTGTGCCCGATCTGCCACGGGCCGTCCATCTCGTTGCCCAGGCACCACAGCTTGATGTTGAAGGGGTCTTCATGGCCGTTCTTGCGGCGCAGGTCGGACAGCCGGGTGCCGGACGGGATGTTGGCGTATTCCACCAGTTCACGGGCGGCATCGACGCCGCGGGTGCCGAGGTTGACGGCTTCCATGACCTCCACCCCGGCTTCGCGGGACCAGTCCACGAATTCGTGCAGTCCGAAGGCGTTCGTTTCCAGCGTGTGCCAGGCGCCGTCCAGCCGGCGGGGCCGGTCCGCGACCGGTCCGATGCCGTCCTCCCAGTTGTAGCCGGAGACGAAGTTTCCGCCGGGGTACCTGACGACAGTGGCACCGAGTTCCTTGACGAGGTCCATGACGTCGCGGCGGAAGCCGCGGTCGTCCGCCCGGGGATGGCCCGGCTCGTAGATGCCGGTGTAGACGCAGCGGCCCATGTGCTCGACAAATGATCCGAAGATCCGGCGGGGAACTTCACCTACGGTGAAGTCGCGGTCAATGGTGATTCGTGCGCGGGACATTTTGCTCCTGTCCTGGTGTTTGGCTTGGTGTGGATGGCGCAGGGTGTTGAGGTCCGGCGATGGCCTAGGTGCCGGCGAGGCCGGTGGTGGCCACACCCCTGATGATCTGCCGCTGGAAGAACAGGAACACCACGATCAGGGGCAGTGCGGCCAGCAGGGCCGAGGCCATGTTCTGGGCGTACTGGATGCCGTAGGCGCTCTTGATGGTCTGCAGGCCCACAGGCAGAGTGAGCAGGGAACTCTCGTTCGTGGCAATGAACGGCCACAGGAAGTTGTTCCACGCCCCGATGAACACGAAGATGGCCACGGCGGCAAGGATCGGGCGGGACAACGGGAGCACGATCGTGGTGAAGATCCGCAGCCGGCCCGCGCCGTCCATCAGGGCTGCTTCCTCGAGTTCACGCGGAATCTGGTCGAAGAATTTCTTGAGCACGAACACCATGGGCGAGTGGATCACCTGCGGCAGGATCAGCGCCCAGTATGTGTCGATCAGGTTCAGCGACTGCATTTGCTGGAACAGCGGGATGATGAGGACAGGCGGCGGAATGATGATGGAGGCCACGATCACGCCCATCAGCATTTTCTTGCCGCGGAAGTCGATCCGCGAAATGGCGTAGGCCACGGACGCGGAGATCACCAGCGTGATGGCGGTAATCGCCGCGGAAGTGAACAGTGAATTGAGCGTCCAGGTGGGGATGTTGCCGCTTTGCAGCACTTTGGCAAAGGCATCGAAAGTGAAGCCCGACGCCGGGATCCAGCTGATGGGGGTGGACGCGGCATCCGTTTCGGTCTTCAGCGCGGTGGCGGTGGCCCAGGCAAAGGGCACGAGCCACGCCACAGCGAGGACCGAGACGACGGCGGTGGCCAGGATGCGGGAAAGCGGAGTCTTCGGCCGGCGGTTTGGCACGGTTTCGGCGAAGCCCTTGGGCCGGAGTGCAGGCTTGGAAAGTGTGGTGGTGGCCATGGCTAGGCGCTCCTTTTCCGTGCGGTAAAGACCTGGGCCAGCGCGATGAGCAGGATCAGGCCGAAGAAGATGTAGGAAATGGCTGCGGAGTAGCCCAGCCGGTAGCCCGTGAATCCGGCCTCGAAGATGTACTGCACGATGGAGCGGGTCGCTCCGCCCGGTCCGCCTTCGGTCATCTGGTAGATCTGGTCAAAGACCTTCAGGGACGCGAGGATCTGCAGGATAACGATCATCACTGTGGTGGGGCCCAGCTGGGGAAGACTGATGGAGAAGAACTGCCGCCATCCGCCCGCGCCGTCGAGCGATGCCGCTTCATAGTGCTGCTGCGGGATGTTCTGCAGCGCGGCCAGGTACAGCAGGAAGTTGAAGCCCACGGTCCACCACACCGTCGCAATCACGACGGCCCACATCGCCACGGACGGGTCATTCAGCCAGGCCACCGGCGGAATGCCCAGGTTGGCGAGCAAATCGTTGAACAGCCCAAGCTCCGGGTTGTACATCCAGGCAAAGAAGAGCGAGACCACGGTGGAGGCGAGCAGGAACGGGGAGAAGAATGAGAGCCGCCACAGCCACTGCGCCGGAAGGCCCATGTTGACCAGTGCTGCCAGGGCCAGGGCGATGACTACCAGCGGCACGGTGCTGATCAGCGTGAAGTACAGGGTGTTCCCCAGCGACCGCCACATGTCCTGGTCGGCGAACGCCTCGGTGTAGTTGGCCAGGCCGATGAACCCGCTGTTGGCGCCGGTGAGCGACTTTCCCGTGAGGCTCATGACGGCCCCGGAAATCATGGGCCAGACCAGGAACGTCAGGAAGAAGGCCAGGAACGGGGCAGAGAAGGCCCAGCCGTGGATGTTGTCGCGCCTGGAGCGGGACGATTTCGCCGCGGGCGCTGGGATGTCATCGCGCCGGCTGCGGGTTGATTTCCCGGCGGGCGCTGTTGTGGGGGCGGTGCTCATGAGGACTCCTTTGTCACGAACGGGGCGGTGCTCAATCGGGATTCGGCGATGCGTGCTCCGGCAGTACTGCCGGGTTGGATGCTCACACCGGGTTGGGCATGGCGAGGACCGCGTTGATGCGCTTCATGAAGGCGTCCCAACCGTCGGTGGCCTTGTCCCGTCCGAGGAACACGTTCTGGACGTTCTCGGCGAAATAGCTCTGGAAGTCGGATCCGGAGCCGGTGAACCAGGCCTCGGGATCGTAGTTGATGATGTCTGCTGCATTCGCATAGTCCGCCTGCGGATCCAGTGCCGCGTACTCCTTGGACTTCACCACCGGCTGGTAGGCCGGAATGTGGCCGGCTTCGGCCCAGCTCAGGGATCCCTTGAGCATCGACGCAACGAACTGATACACACCGCGGCGCTTGGATTCGTCGAGCCTCGCCTGGTGCGGCAGCACGAACGAGTGCGAATCGGCGAAGGCTGCCGGCGTTCCGAACAGGGTGGGGATGGTGCTTGCTCCGAGCGGAACACCCGCCGTCTTCATGGTGGGCAGTTCCCAAACGCCGGTGAAAAGCAGCCCCGACCCCTGGCTGGCGAATTCCGCGATGGCCGTGCCGCCGTCGCCGCTTCTTGTGGAAATGGTGTTATCCAGCAGCGACTTGATGAATTCCAGGCAGTCGATGGCCACATCCCGCTCCACCTGGGCGGGCTTGCCGGGGTCCAGGACAAAGTCCGCGCCGTGCTGGCGGTAGAGGGTATAGAACAGACGCCACATCTGCGCGCCGTCGCCCAGGTACCCGTAGGAGAGCCCGTGCTTGCCGGTGACGCGCTGCAGTTCACGGCTTACTTCGAGGAACTGTGACGGCGAGGAAATACTTTCCAGCTTGCCGTCGTTCCCCAGCACGCCGGCCTTGGCCGCCACCTCCGTGTTGTAGAGCATCACGAACGGGTGCGAGTCCAGGGCCAGCGAAAACACCTTGCCGTTGAACTGGCTCTTCTCCCAGATTCTCGGGCCGAAGTCCTCCGGCCGCACCCCGAACTCCGCCAGCAGGTCCAGGTCCCAGGCATCCAGCAGTCCCCCGGGAGCATAGCCGGGCACCCTGGCCGCATGCATGATGGCCACCTCGGGCGGCCGCCCTCCCGCAGAGGCCATGGCCAGCTTGGTGTAGTACGGCGCGCCCCAGGCGAGCACAGTGGGCTTGACCCGGAAGTCGGTGTGGTCCGCGTTGGCTTTGTCGATCATGGCCATCATTTTGATGCCGTCTCCGCCGGAGAGCAGGTGCCAGAAGCGGATGTCGTCCGCGGCGGCCTGGGCTGCACCGCCGCAGCCGGTCAGGCCGCCGGCGAGGGCGAGCCCGCCAAACAGGGCACCTCCGCTCAGCAGCAATTGCCTGCGGTTCAAATGGGTACTGCCGGAATCCTGGTGCTTCACCGTCACTCCTTTGGACGTAGCCGGACAAAACTTGTAGCCGCCTTCGGATGACCGGAAGCCGGTCTGCGCGACCGTGGGCTGCACCACACTTTACATCGTTGTAGAAGGGCAGACAAGACTTTTTTGTTAGCGTTCACAAATGCCATGAAACCGCTGGTCCCTGCAGTCACATTGGCCCCCTAGCCGAGCCCGGCCAGCCCACCCAGCACCCGGAGATGATGTTCAAAAAGCGCGTCCGGGGCCGAGAAGGTGCCTGCCCCGTACTGCCCGAAGACTTCGAAGCTGACCGCTCCGAAAAGTGACGTCCACGCCAGTGCGCCGCGCGCCAGCAGGTCATCGGGAATGGCCAGGCCGAACTCCTCCCGGATGGCGTGCAGGTCGGGCGCCAGGGGGCCGGGAACCGCTGGAATCCCGTCCGCCGGCGCCGCCCCGGCACCCAGCGCGCCCGCCCGCCAGGCGGCGTCGAAGATGGCCATCAGGCTAAAGATCACCCGGGTCCCCGGTCCGGTAGTGCGCTCGGCCGGGGCCCGGTATCCCGGTACCGGGCTGCCGAAAAGCAGGGCATAGCGGGCGGGCTCGCGGATGGCCCAGCCGCGGACGGCGCGGCCCAGCGCCTGAAAACGCCCCATGAAGTCCGCTTCCGCCACGCGGCCGACGGCGGCATCCACCTCGTCGCCGAGCTCGCCGTAGGCGTCGATCAGCAGAAGGGTCAGCAGTTCGTCCCGGTTTTCCACGTACCGGTACACCGCGGAAGAGACGACACCAAGGTCCCGTGCCACGGCACGAAGCGACAGCGCGGCGGCACCGTGGACGGCCAGGTGCTCCCTGCCCAGCCGGACGATATCGGCGGTGGTCTGCGCCCTGGCGCGCTCCCGCGGCGTGCGGGCTGCCGGAGCCATGGCTTCGCCGGCAGCCGCGCCGGCTGAGCGGGGATGGCCGGGGGCGGAGGAATCGGGGGCTGGCATGCGTCCAGCATTCCATATATCAGAGCACTGTCAACAATTGAGAGCAGTGCTCTTGACATGCCGGCAATCCAGGAGCATTCTTGTTTCGAGAGCACTGCTCTCTTGAGCGAGAGCAGTCTGGCGGGATAACCGCAGGCTGGCCGATGAAGAGCACAATGACATTCCAGAGGAAAGAGAAGCCAATGCCCGAAATATATGTGGTCACCGGAGCCGGTCCCGTTGGCTGGACCGTCGCGGAGCAACTTGCCGGCCAAGGCAAACGGGTGCGGATCCTGACCCGTTCCGGCAGCGGTCCCGAGCACCCCCTCATCGACAGGATGTCCGTGGACGTTTCCAGCCCCGCGCTGCTTGGCGGGGCTTTTGACGGGGCGGCGGCCGTGTTCCACTGCATCCACGGCTCCGCCTACGCAGCGGGAGCGTGGCGAAAGGAACTCCCGCAAGCCGAGGAGGCCGTACTGGCGGCGGCAGGCAAGGCGGGCGCCGTCGTCGTATTTCCTGAAAGCCTGTACTCCTACAGCCAGCCGGACGCCGTCATGGCTGAAGGCAGCCCCCGGGAGGCGCAGGGCGGCAAGCGCGGTGTGCGCACCGAACTCCTGAAGGCACGTGCAGCCTCCCCGGCGAACACCGTGAGCGTCGTGGCGGGCGACTTCTTCGGTCCGCGGGTGCGGACCTCCCACGCCGGCGAACGCATCGTGCCGGCGGTGCTGGCCGGAAAGCGGCTGCTGGTGATCGGCAGCGCAGACCAGCCCCACTCCTTCACGTACGTACCGGACCTTGCCGCAGCCATGATCCGGGCGGCACAGACGGCGGGCCTGTGGAACCGGGTGTGGCATGCCCCCACAGGCCCGGCCCTCACCCAGCGCCAGCTCGCCTTCGCCTTCGCGGAAGCCGGCCGGGTGGCTGCCCCCAAGGTTGGCGCCATACCCGGCTGGCTGCTGCGGATAATCGGGGTGTTCGCCCCCGGAATGCGGGAGGTCGCCGAGATGCTGTACCAGTTCGAGCGGCCGTTCGTGATGGACTCGCGGGTGAGCGAAGCCAGCCTTGGCCTGCATCCGACTCCCCTTCCGGAGGCCGCTGCCGCCACTGTGGCCTGGTGGCGGGCGCAGGATTGAGGCTCCGGACGGTCGGCCGTGCCTAGCGGCGGCCGGCGGCCTCCGGTTCGGGTTCGGGTTCCGGGGTGCCGGCGTCCAGCTGTACCGCCGCATCCGGCTCTTGCTTGCTCAGCTTTCCGGGCCACCAGATCCGCCGGCCAAGGTCATAGGACAGGGCCGGGACCAGCAGCGAGCGGACCAGCACCGTGTCCAGCAGGACCCCGAAGGCCACGATGAAGGCGAGCTGGACCAGGAACATGATGGGGATGACGCCCAGCGCCGCAAACGTTGCAGCGAGCACCACGCCCGCGGACGTAATGACGCCGCCCGTCACGCCGAGGCCCCGCAGGATTCCCGGCCTGGTGCCGTGCTTGAGGGACTCCTCGCGGACCCGGCTCATCAGGAAGATGTTGTAGTCCACGCCCAGCGCCACGAGGAACACAAAGCCGAAGAGCGGCACCGTGGCGTCAGCGCCCGCGAACCCGAGGATGTTGTTGAACACCAGCGCCGAAACGCCCATGGCGGCGGCGTAGGAAAGAACCACCGAGGCCACCAGCAGGACCGGGGCCAGCACCGAGCGCAGCAGCAGCATGAGGATCGCCATGATGACGGCGAGCACTATGGGGATGATGACCACCAGGTCGCGCTGGGCCGTGGTGTTGGTGTCCAGGGCCGTCGCGGTCACGCCGCCCACCAGCGCGCCGTCGTCGACCGCTTTGACGTTCTCGCGCAGCTTCACCACCACGTTCTCGGCGTCACCGGAGTCTGCCGCGTAGTTCAGGGTCGCGTTGATCAGCACCTTGCCGTCCCGGACACCGGGCGCCGCGGGTGTGCCGGGCGCGGCCTGCGAACCGCTGATGATGGGCACGGCGCCGTCCGCCAACAGGTAGGCGCCGCCGACGCCGCCCGTCGCCTTGGTTTCCGCCAGCACGTCCTCCGCCTTCGCCCCGTCAGCGACTATCACCACGGGACTGCCGGAGCCGGCGTCGAAATGGCGTGCCAGGGCGTCCTGGCCGTCCACTGCGTTGGAAGCCGTCAGGATGACGTCGGTCTGCGGCACACCGTTGGCCTTGAGCTGCAGGATGCCGGCGGAGGCCACGAGGAGCAGCAGCACGGAGGCCACCCAGACGGTCCGGGGCCGGCGGGAGACCAGCGAGCCGGTGCCGCGCCACAGCCCCTTCTGGCCTTCGAGGCCGTTGACCAGCTGCGGTTCACGCTCGGTTTCGGGCACCAGTTTGGGCCGGAACGGCCAGAAAGCGGCACGGCCCAGCAACGCCATCAGGGCCGGAAGCAGCGTGAGGGCCGCGAAGAGCGAACACAGGATGCCGGCGGCCGCCACCGGCCCCAGCGCCTTGTTGGAGTTGAGGTCGGAGAACAGCAGGCACAGCAGGGCGATGATCACCGTGGCGCCGGAAGCCAGGATGGGCTCAAAGGAGGCCTTCCAGGCAGTGAGGACTGCGGCGGTGCGGTTGGTGGTGTGGGTCAGCGCCTCCCGGAACCTGGCCACGTACAGCAGCGCGTAGTCCGTCGCGGCACCGATGACCAGGATGGAGAGGATGCCCTGGCTTTGGCCGCTGAGCTGGATCCAGCCGAGTTTGGCCATGCCGAACACCAGCAGGATGGCCGCACACAGCGCGAACACCGAGGTGAAAAGCACCGCGATGGGCAGGAGCAGGGAACGGTAGACGATCAGCAGGATGACGAACACGGCGGCAAGGGCAACGAGCAGCAGGATGCCGTCAATGCCCGCGAACGCGCTCACCAGGTCCGCGGTCAGCCCCGCGGGACCCGTAACGAACCTCTTCATTCCCTCCGGAGCCGAAGCCTGAACCTCATCGCGCAACTCCTGGACGATCTCCTTGACTTCGCCCGAGGAGGAAATGGGCACCACAAACTGAACCGCTTTGCCGTCCTCCGACGGGATGGGGCCGATGACCGCGCTGCCTGCCTGCACTTCCTCGAGCTTGCCCTTGAGGACGGCAGCCTCGCCCAGCTGGGCAGGAGTGAAGGCGGAACCGCTCTCGAGGACTATGACGGCCGGGATCTCATCCGAGTCCCTGAACTTTGCCTGCCAGTTCTGGGCTTCCGTGGCTTCCGCACCCGAGGGCAGGAACGAAGCCTGGTCGTTGGAGGACACTTCGTCCAGCCGGCCGAACGTGGGGCCGCCGACGCCGGCGATGGCCAGCCACGTGATTACCAGCAACACGGGGACCAGCCAGCGGAGCCAGAACGGAACGCGCGCAGTGCCGGGATGTCTCTGTTTCATGTGTCCTTCTGGTGCTTGCCTCGGCCGGGTAGAATCAACTCCACCATAGACTATCTCCATCATAGAGATAAGTGCACGCCGGAAATCGTTCCGCGCCGGCTTTGAGTGAGAGAATCTTCGCTAGGCCGGAGCATTTGCGAAGCCACTGCAGAAGGAGGTCGCCGTGTCAGAAGAGCCATCCGAACGGCCCGAACCGGCT
Source organism: Arthrobacter sp. NPDC093128 (assembly GCF_040683875.1). Classification (NCBI taxonomy): domain Bacteria; kingdom Bacillati; phylum Actinomycetota; class Actinomycetes; order Micrococcales; family Micrococcaceae; genus Arthrobacter; species Arthrobacter sp. NPDC093128. The sequence continues at coordinate 102,333 of NZ_JBFBEY010000008.1, read as the reverse complement.
GCACCCCAGGGCCTGGTCCGGCTGCTGCAGGAGTTCACCCTCGAGGCCAACCGGTATGTGGACTCCGCCGGCGGACGCAATGACATGCACCGCACGGACCTCAATGCCCTGGCCGTGATCATGCGGCACACGGCCAAGGACCAGATCGTCACCCCCGGCGTGCTCCGGAAGGAACTGAACCTCAGCTCCCCGGCCACCACGGCGCTGATCGACCGGCTTTACGGCTCGGGGCACGTGGTGCGCGAACGCCAGGGAGCGGATCGCAGGCAGGTCCAGCTCCGCATGACCCCCAAGGCCTACCGCGACGGCGGCGCCATGTTCCTCCCGCTGGCCCGCCACATGGGCGCCGCAATGGCGGAGTTCACCGCGGCTGAACTGGAGGTGGCCGCCCGCTTCATGGAATCCATGATCGGGGCGACTATCAGCGCAGCACAGGAAGCGGCCGCGCAGGAACCGGCAGGAACCGCGCCCCCGACCACACCGCAGCCGCGGCCAGCAGCGCCGGAACCGCCAGCGCCCAGCCACTGAACAGCAGGATCAGCAGCATCACCGCCGCAGCGACGATAACGCCGTACCACGCCGGCGTTCCGGGCCGCAGCAGCCGGGTGCCCGCAGCGAGGCCGAAGGCCGTCACCGCTGTGAAGCAGGCCGAGGCAGCGCCGATCTGGAACTGCATGCTGGCCAGCCCGGCGACCGCCGCGCCGAAGGACAGGAATGTCATCCCGGCCAGGACGGCGAGGCTCACGGAAGGCACCTCGCCCGGCGTGCTGCCGCGCGCCATCGCCCGCGGCAGCACGCCGTCGGCCGCCAGCCTTGCACCGAGCCGGCTCGCGCCGGCGATGAACGTGTTGAGCGGGCCGAACGTCAGCACAGCGGCGGCAACGGCGGTCAGCGGGGCCGCCAGCGGCCCCAGCCCTTTCTCGAGCAGGTCGGCGACCGGCACCGGACTTCCGGGCAGGGCCGGCCCCAGCACGGCCACCGAGGCTGCCACGACGCCGATGTACACCACCCCGACGACGACGAGCGTCAGCCACGTGGCGCGCTTGAGGTCGCGGCCGGGATCCCGGAACTCGGCCGCCAGGTGCGTCACTGCCTCCCATCCCGCGAAGCAGAAGAACAGCAGGCTGGCCACTCCGCCGACGGCCCAGTAGCCGTGCGGCGCGAAGGGTTGGAAGTTCTCCGCTTTGGCAAAGGGTGCAGCCACGGCAACGGCGAGCGCCAGCAGCGCCACAAGGAGGACCATCAGCACCAGTTGGAGGCGGCTGGACAGCCTGATTCCGACGGCGTTGCTCGCGAATCCGGCCGCCAGCAGCAGCGCCGCGGCCACCAGCGCGGTCCCGTGGCCGCCGCCCAGCGCATTGGCGATGTAGTTGCCGCCGATCACCGCGGTGGCGGGCGCGCCGAACGGGATGGCGAAGTAGAACAGGTAGCCGGCCACCACGGAGGCGCGGCGCCCGAAGGCCCGGGTGACAAAGTGGGCGATCCCGCCGGCGTCGGGCTCCTGGCGGCTCATCTCAGCGAAACTGAAGGCGACGGGCGTGCAGAACACCAGCAGGGCGGCCCATGCGAGGAGAGAGGCCGGGCCCGCTTCCCGGGCGGCGATGGCCGGGAGCACCAGGATGCCCGATCCGAGGATTGCGCCCACGTAGATGCCTGTTGCCCGGAACAGCCCGAGCCCTGCCGGATTGCTGGATTTGTTGTTTCCCACTCCTCCAATCATCCGCAGAACGGCGGGCCGCAGAAGCAGGGAAACTGACGGCGAGGCACCATAAACTGCCTGTTTTCGTTCCGCCCGGCTGCCGCGCATTTTCCCCCACGGCGCTGTAGCGTTTCCTTATGAGTGCGCAGCAGCCTGAAGATGTGTACACGCATGGACACCACGAGTCAGTGGTCCGTGCCCATGCTTCGCGGACCGCCGAGAATTCAGCCGCGTTCGTCATCCCCTACCTCACGCCGGGGGCATCCGTTCTGGACGTCGGCTGCGGGCCGGGCAGCATCACCTGCGATTTCGCCGGCCTGGTGGCGCCGGGGCACGTGACCGGGCTGGACCGCTCCCCGGATGTGATCGCCCACGCCACCGCCCTTGCCTCCGAGCGCGGGGTGGAGAATGTCGAGTTCCTGGCCGGCAATATCTATGACCTCGACTTCGAGGACGAAACGTTCGACGTCGTCCACGCCCACCAGGTGCTCCAGCACCTGACGGATCCCGTCGAGGCCCTGCGCGAGATGCGCCGGGTAGCAAAACCGGGCGGCATTGTGGCAGTGCGGGACGCCGATTTCCACGGCATGAGCTGGTACCCCGCCATCCCGGAACTGGACGAGTGGATGGAGCTCTACCAGCGCATTGCCCGGCGCAACGGGGCGGAGCCCGATGCCGGACGCCGGCTGGTCTCGTGGGCGCAGGCCGCAGGGTTCACCGACGTGGCACCCACCAGCAGCAACTGGCTGTATGCCACCGGCCAGCAGCGCCGATGGCAGGCCCGGGTGTGGGGCGAGCGTGTGCTGCACTCGGCATTCGCGGACCAGGCCCTGGAATACGGCTTCGCCAACGCGGCGGACCTGGCCCGGATCTCGGCGGGATGGCACCGCTGGGGCTCCACGGACGACGGCTGGTTCCTGATCCCCAACGGCGAAGTCATCGCGCGGGCCTAGTACGAGCCCTTCCCTGGACTCCGTTCTGTCCCTAGGATGCGAAGGAAAACCACCAGCGAGGAGAACCCACAATGCGCACGTTGACCGCAGGCCTTTTCTATTCCGTGGACGGCGTGGTTGAGTCCCCGAACCTCTGGCAGTTCGACAGTTTCGACGAGGAACTCGGCGCGGGGATGAAACAGATGATGGCACGGGTGGAAGCCGGGCTCCTCGGCCGGATCGGCTACGAGCAGTGGGCCAGTTACTGGCCCAGCGCGGCCGACGACGCCGATTTCGGCGAGTTCATCAACAAGCTGCCGAAGTTCGTGGCATCGAGGACACTTTCGGGTGAGCTCGGATGGCAGAACTCCCGCCTCATGGATGCGCCGCTGGAGGAGTTTGTGGCCGGCCTCAAGGACGCCGACGGCGGCGAGATTGCCGTGTTCGCCAGCATCTCGCTTACCCGCCAGCTGCTGTTCGCGGGCCTGCTGGATTCTCTGATGCTCATGGTCCACCCCGTGATCGCAGGAAGCGGACGCCGCCTGTTCGAGGACGGCGACCCCGTGACGCGGCTGGAGCTGCAGGATTCGCAGCGCACCAGCAAGGGGAACATGATCCTCCGCTACGGCCGTATGGGCGCCTAGAGGAACGTCGGCGACGTTGCGGCAGCGTTCCCGCCCCTAAACTGGATGGGTGCAATCCTCCCTTTGGCTGGCCTTGGCCGGCGCCGGCGTCCTGATCAGCTTCACTCCCGGAGCCGGTGCCATCAACACCATGAGCAATTCGCTGAATTCGGGATTCCGGCGGTCCATCTGGGGAATCCTGGGCCAGCAGGCTGCACTGGTGGTCCACGTGCTGATCGTGGCCTTGGGCGTGGGTGTCCTGGTGGCCAGCTCCCCCGTGGCATTCAACGTGATCCGGTATGCAGGGGCCGCCTATCTGGTCTACCTGGGCATCCGGCAGTTCCTGCACAAGCCCGACCTGGACCAGGAGAAAGCGTCCGAACTCCGCAACGAACCGGCCCCCTCCATGTTCCGCCGCGGCCTGTGGGTCAATCTGCTGAACCCCAAAGCCATCATCTTTTTCCTGGCCTTTATGCCGCAGTTCATCCGGCCGGAACAGCCGCTGCTGCCCCAGTACTTGGTCCTGACGGCCACCGTGGTGATCATCGACATCCTGGTCATGTGGTTCTTCTTCGCCGCCGCGGCCAAATCGTTTCAGCGGTTCACGCACAATGCGCGCGGGCAGAAGATCCTAAACCGGACGTTCGGCGTGCTGTTCGTGGCCGTCGGGATCATGCTCGCCCTGATCCACTAGCGGCAGGGTTTCAAAAGCAGGGCCGCAACTGTGAGTTGGCCTGCGGGCCCGGCCGGTGACGCCTCAGGCGTCACCAGCAGGGCCGCAACTGTCCGTTCGCGCTGACCCACCAGCTAGGCGGCCAGCGGAACCTCCCGGCTGCCCGCAGCTACCACCAGCTCCGGCCCGTCCGCGGAAACAGTGACCTGTCCCCCGACCGCCAGGCCGGAGCCCACCAGCAGGTCGGCGATCCGGTCGTCGAGTTCACGCTGGATCACGCGCCGCATGGGCCGCGCACCGTATTCGGGTTCGTAGCCCCGCTCGGCGATCCAGTCCACCGCGTCCTCGCTGACATCCAGGCCGATGCCCTGCGAGCGCAGCCGGGCTTCGGTCTCGTTCAGCATCAGCCGGACGATCCGGCGCAGCTGGGCCCGGTCGAGCTTGCGGAACAGCACGATCTCGTCGATGCGGTTGAGGAACTCCGGCCGCATCGATTCACGCAGCCGCGCCAGCACGCGGTCGCGCAGGGCCTTCTCCGAGCCGAACGCACTTCCCTCCCCCGCGGCTGTGAACCCGGTGGGTCCTGCCTTGCTTGCCAGGAACTCCGACCCCAGGTTCGAGGTCATGATGACCACCGTGTTGCGGAAGTCCACGGTGCGTCCGTGCCCGTCCGTCAGGCGCCCGTCGTCGAGAACCTGCAGCAGGAGGTTGAACACGTCCGGGTGGGCCTTCTCGATCTCGTCGAGCAGCACGATCGAGTACGGATTGCGCCGCACCCGCTCGGTCAGCTGCCCGGCTTCGTCGTAACCCACGTACCCCGGAGGGGCACCAACCAGCCGGCTCACGGTGTGCCGTTCACCGAACTCGCTCATGTCGAAGCGGATCATGGTGTCCTCGCTGCCGAAGAGCGAGCCCGCCAGCGCTTTGGCGAGTTCGGTCTTGCCCACTCCGGTGGGGCCCAGGAAGAGGAAGCTCCCGATCGGCCTGCCGGCGGCGCCCATGCCCGTGCGGTTGCGGCGAACGGACTTCGCAATCAGGCTCACGGCGTCCTCCTGGCCCACCACCCGCTGGTGCAGGTCTTCTTCCAGCCTGGCCAGGCGTTCCCGGTCACCCTCGGTGATCCGGCTCGCCGGGATGCCCGTAGCACGGGAGATGATCTCGGCGATCTCCGCTTCACCCACGACGCCGGACTCGCCGCCGGGGGCTTCCTGGCCGGCCGCGCCGCCGTCGAGCTTCTCCTTCAGGGCTTTCGCTTCGTCCCGGAACCGGGAGGCCGCTTCGAAGTCCTCCGCAGCCACGGCGGCGTTCTTCGATTCCTCGAGCGCGTCCAGCCGCTCGCGGAGGCCGGCAGCGTCCTGGCGGGACCCGAGCTTGAGGCTCAGCCTGGCACCGGCCTGGTCGATAAGGTCGATCGCCTTGTCGGGTAGGAACCGGTCCGTCACGTAGCGGGCGGATAGTTCGACGGCGGCCCTGACCGCCTCGTCGGTGTAGCGGACACCGTGGTGTTCTTCATACCGCTCGCGCAGCCCGGAAAGGATCTGCACGGCATCTTCGATGGAAGGCTCCCCTACCTGCACGGGTTGGAAGCGGCGCTCGAACGCGGGGTCCTTCTCCACCTTGCGGTATTCGTTCAGCGTGGTGGCTCCCACTACATGGAGTTCGCCGCGGGCCAGCCGCGGTTTCAGGATGTTGCCCGCATCCATGCCGCCCTCGCCTGCGCCGCCTGCACCGATGACGGTGTGCAGCTCGTCGATGAACAGGATGAACTGACCCGGGTTCGCGGTGACTTCGTCCATCGCCTTGGTCAGCCGCTCTTCAAAGTCGCCCCGGTATCGGGTCCCTGCGAGCATCGCCGGAAGGTCCAGCGAAATGACCCGCTTGTTCTGGAGCTGTTCGGGCACGGTGTCGGCGGCAATTGCCTGGGCCAGGCCTTCGACGATGGCCGTCTTGCCCACGCCCGCTTCGCCGATCAGCACCGGATTGTTCTTGGTGCGCCGGGCGAGGACCTCGATGGTCTGGGCTGTTTCATCGGAGCGCCCGATGACCGGGTCAAGGCCGCCTGAGCGCGCGAGGGCCGTCAGGTCAGTCCCGTAGGTGTCCAGCGTCGGCGTCTCCGAAGCGGCGCCGGGATCGCTTGCCGATGCCGCAGCGTCCGGGGTGCCGGCTCCGGACGGCTCGGTGCCGGCAACCTCGCGTGCCCCGGCCTGGAAGGACTCCGGCGTGACGCCGGCCGCGGCGAGCACCTGCCCGGCGGGGGCGTCCTGATTGAGCACCAGGGCGAAGAACAGGTGCTCCGGGTCGATGTAGGTTGACCCGAACGCCCGGGCCACCTGATAGGCATCGAGCAGGGCGCGCTGCGCGGACGGCGTCAGCGCAGGAGCGGTTGTCGCCGCCCGGCCGGACTTCTCCGGCAGGCGTTCTTCAGCCGCCTTGGCCACTGCCGCGGGGTCGGCCCCGGTGCGACGCACATAGCTGGTGGCCGGCTCCGCTCCGGCCATCGTCCGCAGGATGTGCAGGGCGTCGACATCGCCGTGTCCGAGGTCCACGGCGAACTGGCCGGCGAGCGAGAGCACTTCGTGGGTGCGGCGGCTCAGCAGCCGGGTGATGTCCGTGGGGCGCCCGGACCGGGCCGCGCGCTGGCCCTGCAGGTAGCGCGCAAGGAACTCGTCAAACGAACCGCTGCCGGTACCGGCAGGTCCAAAAAACGTTGGCATGTACCCTCCGTAGGTAAAGTTGAGTGCAATTGACTCAAGTCTCTAGCTACGAAGATTATTCCCGGTCCGGGGACAGGGCCGCAAGTGCCCGTTCGCGCCCGCCCCCGGGGCCGCAAGTGCCCGTTCGCGCTACTGCAGCTGTCCGTTCGCAGGCGTGAGCTTCCTCAGGTCCGCTTTCCGGATCTTGCCGCTCGCCGTCCGGGGCATCTCGTCCACGAACACCACCGACTTGGGAATCTTGTAGCGGGCCAGGCGGCCGTCCAGGTGTGCCCGCAGCTGCTCTTCGCTCAGCTGTGCACCGTCCCGCAGGAGCACCACGGCCCGCGGCACTTCGCCCCATTTTTCGTCTGGCACACCGATCACCGCCACACTGCCGACGGCGTCGAGCTCCGTGATGGCCTGCTCCACCTCGGCCGGATAGATGTTCTCGCCGCCGGAGATGATCATGTCCTTAAGCCGGTCCGAGATGAACACGAAGCCGCCGTCATCCTTGTAGCCCATGTCGCCGGACTTGAACCAGCCGTCCCCGGTGCAGGAGTCGGCGGTCGAGTCGGGCCGGTTCCAGTATTCGTGGATGACGTTGGGGCCCTTGATCTGGATCTCGCCCACCGTACCCGGTTCCGCGGAGCGTGCATCCGGATCAGCCGGGTCGGCTATCCGGACGTCCGTGAAGAAGTGCGGCAGTCCGGACGATCCGGCCTTGTCCCGGGACCGTGCCGCCGGCAGCGTTGTGGCGCCCGGTGCCGTCTCAGTCATCCCGTAGCCGTTCGAGAACCGCAGCCCGCGCTTCTCGTAGGCATCCAGGACGCGCAACGGCACGGCAGACCCGCCACAGGTCAGCTTATTCAGGGAGCTGAGGTCCGTGGCGTCCCAGGCGGGATGTTCGCAGAGCATCTGGTAGGTGGTGGGCACCCCGCTGATGGTCGTCGCCCGGTGCCGTTCGATGAGCTGCAAGGTCCGGAGGGGATCGAATTTGGACTCCAGGACCACGGTGCCGCCCTTCAGCAACGTAGGCAGGACGCCCATGTCCAGGGACGCCACGTGGAACATCGGGGAGATCATCAGGGCAACGTCCGTGGAGGCGAAGTCGAAATCGACAATCACGTTGATACAGTTCCAGGTGATGTTTCCGTGGGTCAGCAGGGCGCCCTTGGGCTGCCCGGTGGTTCCCGAGGTGTAGAGGATCATGGCCCCGTCGTCCAGGCCCACCGGCTCGTCCGGGGCTACCTCCGCGCCGGACGCGACGACGGCCTCATAGTCCTCGGCCGCCGTCGCGCCTTCCGTTTCACTTTCCGCTGGGACGGCACCGGGGGAACGGTCGACGGCGATCCGCCGGCGCACTGCGGTCGCTGCACCGCCGCGGACCGCCAGTTCCGACAGGCTGTCCGCGTGGACCAGCAGGACGGCCCCGCAGTCCTGCAGCTGGAACTGGATTTCGGGCGGGGCCAGCCGCGTATTGAGCGGGACGAAGATGGCGCCGAGGATGCCGCAGGCGAAGAGTGTCTCCAGGAAGGACGGATCGTTCTCCCCGAGGTAGGCCACCCGGTCCCCGCGGCCCACGCCGCGGTCCCGGAAGGCGTTGGCGAGCCGGATGGAGCGTTCGGCCAGTTGCTCGTAGCTGAGCTCCCGGTTTCCGGCGATGATTGCTGTCTTGTTGCCCGACTTCGGGCGGCGCCGTTGCAGCCACGAGCCGATGCCAAAATTTTCCACGGCAAATCCTTTCTAATTAGACGGTAGTCCTTGGCGGCCGGATCAGGGCCGGACAGTCTCGAGATCGTTGTTCTTGGGTTCCCGCGTCAGCAGGATGAAGACGATCGAGACCACCGACATGATGGCCAGGTACCAGACCACGGAACCGGTGTTCTGGCCGGAATCCTTGAATATCTGCGCCACGATGCCGGGCGTGAACCCTGCACCGAGCAGCGTTGCCAGCTGGTAGCCCAGCGAGGCGCCCGTGTAGCGGGACGTGGTGCCGAACTGTTCGGAGACGAAGGCCGCCAGGGGGCCGAACAGCGTGGAGTGGATCATCAGGCCCACGGCGAACGCCACGAAGATCAGCATGATGTTGTTGGAGGACAGCAGCTGGAACATCGGCACGAGGTAGGCGATGAACAGCACGAGCCCGCCCACCATCACCGGCCGCCGGCCCAGCTTGTCCGAGAGCCTGCCGCCCAGGACCACAAAGACGATTGAGACCAGGGAGGCGGCGGCGTAGGCGTAGAGCACGCCCTGGCGGTCGGCGCCCTTGGAGACGGCGAACGTCACCGCGAACGTTGCCAGCACCACCTGCAGGGCGAACCCCGCGGCTCCGGCCAGCATGGTGAAGACCAGCGTCTTGGGGCGGCGGAGCACCTGGAGGAGGGGAATTTCACGGCGGGCCGGCGCGGCGCCGCCGGTCGCCGGCGAGCCTTCGGCCTGCTCCCGCTTCTCCTGTTCCAGCGCGGCCTTGAAGATGGGGCTCTCGGAGACCTTCAGGCGGACAAACATGCCCACGCCCAGCAGCACGAAGGAGAGGAGGAACGGCACGCGCCAGCCCCAGGCGAGGAACTGGTCGTTCGGCAATGAAGAGAACGCGCCCATGATGAACGTGCCCAGCACGGCACCCGTCGGCGCACCGGCGTTTACGAACGACGCCGCAAAGCCCCGCCGTCCGGACTCCGAGTGTTCCAGCGCCATCAGGGCGGCTCCGCCCCATTCGCCGCCAACGGCGATGCCTTGGAAGACGCGGAGGATTACCAGCATCACGGCGCCCCACGGACCTGCCACGGATGCACCGGGTACCAGGCCGATCAGGGTGGAGGCCACGCCCATGACCAGCATGGACACGATGAGCATTCCCTTGCGGCCCAGCCTGTCACCGAAGTGGCCGAAGATGATGCCGCCGAGCGGGCGTGCCACGTAGCCGGCGGCGAAGGTGCCGTAGGCGGCCACCACGCCTACCCAGTCGTCCATTCCGGAGAAGAAGACCTTGGGGAAGACCACCGCGGCGGCCGTGGCGTAGAGGAGGAAGTCGTAGTACTCGATGGTGCTGCCCAGATAGCTGGAGGCGATGACCGTACGCGCTTCCTTGCGGCGTTCGGCAGTACCCATGGCTTGGAGCTGAGTGAGTCCGGACATGGCTGTTCCTTAGGACAGAGGGACAAAACGGGATTGGTTGCTTGCGGGAGCGGTGGACCTTTTGAAGCGGGCTACTTTGTAGAAGCTGTCTACTTGTAGAAGCGGGCCAGGAATTCGGCCACGACGGCGGGACGTTCCTGGCCTTCAATCTGGATGGTGTTGGCCACCTTGATCTGGGCGCCGCCCTTGACCTCGGTGACTTCGGCGATGGTGGCCTGCATGCGGATCCGCGAGCCCACCTTCACCGGCGAGGTGAAACGGACCTTGTCCAGGCCGTAGTTCACCTTGGTGGTGACGCCGTCCACGTCGAACAGCTCGCCCCAGAACGGGATAATGAGCGAGAGCGTGAGAAAGCCGTGGGCGATCGGGGCGCCGAACGGGCCGTCCTTGGCGCGTTCGGGGTCCACGTGGATCCACTGGTCATCGCCGGTGGCGTCGGCGAATTTGTTGATCTGTTCCTGGGTGATTTCGCGGTATTCGGTCACGCCGAGGTCGGTTCCGGCGAGCGTGAGCAGTTTGTCGAAGTCGACGACGAGATTGGGCATCTTTGCCTCCTGTTGTGGGTTTTTGGAGTTGCGGAAGTACGACGGCGGTGCGGTGCTGCCGCCGTCGTGGTTCAGTTGTGGTTCGGTGTCGGTCAGTGCTGCGTCAGCGGGCGAAGGCGCTTTCGCCGGTGAGGGCGCGGCCCACGATGAGCGCGTTGATTTCGTGGGTGCCCTCATAGGAGTAGACGGCTTCGGCGTCGGCGTGGAACCTGGCGACGCCGGCTTCGAGGGTGATGCCGTTGCCGCCCACCACTTCGCGCGCCAGGGCCACGGTTTCGCGCATCAGCAGGGATGTCTGCATTTTTGCCAGGGCGGAGTCCTGGTCGCGGTAGATGCCCTTGGCTTGCTGTTCGGTGAGCCGGACCACCAGGGACAGGGAGGCCGTGACGTTGCCGAGCATCCGGGCGAGTTTTTCCTGGACCAGCTGGAAGGATCCCAGCGGGCGGCCGAACTGCCGGCGTTCCGTGACGTACCGCAGGGCGGCTTCGAACGCGCCGGCCTGGATGCCGGTGGCGATCCAGGCGACGTCCGAACGCATGGCCCCGAGCATCGCGGCCACGTCCTTGAAGGAGTTCACGTTGTGCAGGCGCCAGGACTCGGGAACACGGACGCGGTCGAGGGTGATGTGGGCGTTCTGCATCATCCTCAGTGCTGTCTTGCCGTGGATTTTCTCCAGCGTCACGCCTTCCGCCTGCCGGTCAACGAGGAAGGCCTTGACCTGCCCGTCGGCCACGTCGCGGGCGAAAACCGCGAGCACGTCGGCCGTGGCGGCTCCCCCGATCCAGCGCTTGGCGCCGTCCAGGACCCAGGAGTCCCCCTCGCGGCGGGCGCTGGTGGAGAGTCCGCCGGCGATGTCCGAACCGGAGTCAGGTTCGGTGAGCGAGAAGACGCCTTTGAGCGAGAAGTCGATGACCTTCGGCATCCATTCGGCCTGCTGCTCCGCCGTAGCGCCCACGCGGATGGCTGTCCGGAACAGCCCGGCCTGCGCGGTGTACCAGGTGGCCAGCGACGCGTCGGTGCGGGCCAGCTCGAAAATCCGGAAGCCCTGGTAGATGCCGCTGGCCGCCCCGCGGTCCGGACCCGCCCCTGTGAGGTCAGCGGGCTCTATCAGGTCCAGGTCGATCAGCGGCTGCGCGAGCTGCTGCGGAAACTCGCCCCGCTCCCAGTACTCGGCAAGCAGGGGCTGCGCTTCCCGGTCCAGGAAGCTCCGCAGCCGTCCCAGTACGCGGCGTTCCGCCTCGGTGAGGAGGGACTCGGCGTCGTAATAGTCGCAGACGCCGTAAAGCCGGGTCGTTTCGGCAGTAGGGGTCTGCTCGGCTGTGGCGGTACTCATCTCAGCCGTCCAGTCCGAGCAGGCGCACGGCGTTGTGCTTGAGAATTTTCGGCCGGACCTCGTCCTTGAGCGGAAGGTCCGCGAAGGCGGCCAGCCATTTCTGCGGCGTGATGAGCGGAAAGTCCGTGCCGAACAGGACCTTGTCCTGCAGCACGGAATTGGACATCCGCACCAGGGACTCCGGGAAGTATTTGGGCGACCAGCCGGAGAGGTCGATGAACACGTTGGCCTTGTGCGTGGCGATGGAGTTGGCCTCGTCCTGCCACGGCACGGAGGGGTGCGCCATGATGATCTGCAGCTCCGGGAAGTCCGCGGCCACGGCATCAAGCAGGAGCGGGTTGGAGTAGGCCAGCTTGATGCCGTAGCCGCCGGGCAGCCCGGCGCCCATGCCGTTCTGCCCGGTGTGGAAGATGGCCGGCAGGCCCAGTTCCTGAAGCGTCTCCCACAGCGGATAGAACTGTTCATCGGAGGGGTCGAAGCCCTGCAGGCTGGGGTGGAACTTGAAGCCGCGGGCGCCCAGGTCGATGGCCTGGCGTTTGGCCCCCTGGATGGCTTCGGCGCCGGTGCGCGGATCGACGCTGCCGAACGGGATCAGCACGTCATTGTTCCGGGCCGCGCCGGCGATCAGGTCCTCGATGCTGTTGGGCTCGTGCTTCAGCTGCGTGCGGGCGTCCACGGTGAACACGACGGCGGCCATGTTCAGTTCGCGGTACACCTCGGCAATGCGGTCCAGCGACGGGGTGCGGTCCTCGGACTTGAAGTACTTGGCGGAAGCCTCGGTGAGGGCCGGCGGCAAGGACTCGTGGCCGTGGCCGTCCACTTCGAGGTGGACGTGCATGTCGATCGCGTCGAGCTTCGAGGCGTCAATGCCGAGCTCGTAGCGGGCAGCAGCCATTGCTAGCCGACCTTCGCAGGCTGTGGCTGGTTCTGCGCAGGACGTGCTTCCGGCTGCAGTTCCTCGGGCAGCGGAAGGAATTCCTCGCCCACGGACTGCAGCTTGCCACCGAAGAGCGGGCCGAAGTTCTCTACGAGGTCCTCATAGCGCCAGCCACCCTCGCGGTATTCGGTGGCCGCCGCCTCGGGGTGGGTCCACAGCTGCAGCCGGTCGCCGCCGGCGCCGATGGCCTGGCCCGTGATGCCGGCCGCGTCATCGGAGGCGAGGAAGGCCACCAGTCCGGAGACGTCGTCGGCCGTTCCGAAACCGAGCCCGTGGCGGAAGAAAGCCGGCATGGCCTCGCCGCGCTCGTCTGCTTCCACGGCTTTTTGGAAGTAGGGGACGGTCTTGGTCATGGCCGTGGCGGCCACCGGGATGACGACGTTGGCGGTCACGCCGGCCTTCTTCATTTCCAGCGCCCAGGTGCGGACCATGCCCACGATGCCGGCCTTGGCCGCGGCGTAGTTGGTCTGGCCGAAGTTGCCGCGCTGCCCGGTGGGCGAGCCGATGGTGATGATCCGGCCGGCGATGCCGTTCTCCTTGAAGTAGGCGAACGCTTCCCGGACGCACGTGAAGGTGCCGCGGAGGTGGACGTTGATGACGGCGTCGAAGTCCTCGTCGGTCATCTTCAGCAGGCTCTTGTCCCGCAGGATGCCGGCGTTGGTGACCAGGATGTCCAGGCGGCCGAACTCTGTGACGGCTACCTGCACCAGTTGTTTGGCAACCTCCGTATTTCCGACCGGAGCGACGACGGCGGCGGCCTTCCCGCCGTCGGCTTCGATGGTCCGGACTGCTTCCGCAGCCACCTCGGCGTCGACGTCGTTGATGACGACGGCGGCACCCTGGCGGGCGAGTTCCCGGGCGTAGGCGAGGCCCAGGCCCCGACCGCTTCCGGTGACGATTGCTACTTTGCCTGACAGGCTCATGGCTGCTCCTTTGCTAGCTGACCTTGTGCATCCTGGCCGTCGGCGTGGGATGCTGTTCTGTATCCATGAAAATATGGATAGTTGAAAATGTCAACGATTTATTTTGAGGATCATTGGAGTTGGCCATGACGATCGAGACACAGGGCGGTCAGCGGACCGAACAGGCGCACAAGCTTGTGGCCGCGTCCATCAGCCAGGACTTGGGCTTCCTGCTGGCCAAGCTGCATGCCACGGGGTCCGTGGTGAACAACAGGGCATTGGCCGAGTTCGACCTCAAAGAACGTTCCTACTCGGTCCTGATCCTGGCAAACAGCGGACTGGAGCCGACGCAGCGCGAAATGGCGGACTTCCTCAGCCTGGATCCCAGTCAGATTGTGGCCCTGGTCGATGAGTTGGAGAAGCGCGGGCTCGTGGTGAGGGCGCCCGGGAAGCAGGACCGCCGCGCCAAGACCGTAACGGCCACCGCCAAGGGAGGAAAGCTGCTCGAGCAGGCCGGCGAGGCTGCCCGCAGGGCTGAAGCGGAAGTGCTCGACGGCCTGCCCGCCGAGGAGTCGGCCCAGCTCAAGGCCCTGCTCCGCAAGGCTCTGTGGGGTGCCGGCCTGCTTGGATGACGCCGTCGCCAGCGTTCCGGCCCCGGCGCCGCTGACAGGCCCGCTAGTGTTCCGAACCGTCCGGGCGCGGGCGCCTTTGGCAGTCGGTCCCGCTCCGCCGCGCCAGCTCGGCCATGACCACGGGCCTCACCACGCCGGCGTGGTTCGGCCCGGGGGTGCTGCAGTGATTGTTCAGCAGGTCCGCCAGGGCTTCGAGCTCATCTGTGGGAACGGACCGCAACGAGTCAAAGGACCTGAAGATGCGCCGCTCCGCGATCCCGGCAAGGCGGCCGCGCCCCGCATTCATGTGGCCCTCGGGGCAGGTCTTGCAGCTGCGGCCATCACCTGAACGGCGGAAGGGGCAGAAGCCGCGGGAAATCCCGCGGGTGAACCGGTGACGAGGAATTCTGGGCCCATGGGATGTCCTCAGCGAAGTATCCGGAGGCTACCTGCATAACCCGGAACCAGAATACCCCAGTCGCTGTCTGCAACGCAGCCATTCCGCGGGCGTGGGGAACCGCCACCGGGAGTCCTGCCCTGGACAAAAGCGCGCCGGTCGGAAGGGCCGACGGCGACTGGGGACAGCCCGGGTCTCAGCGGGCTTTTTCGCCGCCGGCCCCATAACAATTTTAGGAGATTCCACCCCGCCGCGGGCGAGTGGACGCTACCCGTTTTCTCCGGGTTCGCTTAGGCGGACTCGGTTCCGGCCACGCGCCCCTCGGCACGGGCGGAACGGCGGTTCCGGAGCCAGCGGCGGAGGAGGTCAACCATGGCCAGCAGTCCTGCCAGGGGCGAAAGAACCGCTGCGGCGTAGACGAAGAGCAGCCACGTGAGCGTGGCGATCGGGGGCTGGTTGGTGCTGAGGAGTGACAGGCCGCCGAAGAGGGCCACCGTCCAAAAAATCACAACGCCGAAGAGCACCGCCGCAGCAGGGAAATACTCGTTTGTCACTACGGTCATCACAGTATTCAATGCTCTTCCTCCTGACTGGTTTGGCGCCGGAAATCACCGCGTCAATCTCAGTATGGGGGCAGCGAAACCCGGAACCCGGCAGGACGCAGAAACCGTGACGAAAATAACCTCGGTCCCGCTTTCCGCGGTGGTCCCCGTCCCCGCGTTAACTACTGGACGCTCTGCCGGTCCCGGACCGCCGGGTGGTGGCATGATGGGCGCATGAGCCGAGTCACGTGCGATCTGACCATCTCCCTCGACGGATTCCTCGCCGGCCCGAACCAAAGCCTGGCGGAGCCCCTGGGCGAGGGCGGAGAGCTCCTGCACAGGTGGCAGTTCGAAGAACCCGAGGCCAACGCCGCCGCCCTCGAAGGCATCCTCGCGGCGGGTGCCTACATCATGGGACGGAACATGTTCGCAGGGCCCGGACCCGGGAAGTGGGATGCGGACTGGCGGGGATGGTGGGGCGAGGAGCCGCCCTATCACGCACCGGTGTTCGTCCTCACGCACCAGGCACGCGAGCCCCTGGAGATGCAGGGCGGCACCACGTTCAACTTCGTGTCCGATGGGATCGAATCGGCGCTGGCCCAGGCGCGGAAAGCCGCTGGCAGCAAAGACGTGGCAATCGCCGGCGGAGCACAGACTGTCCAGCAATACCTCTCGGCAGGGCTGATCGACGAACTGCGGCTCCACACTTCGCCCATGATCCTGGGGGCGGGCGAGCGGCTGCTCGACGGCGTGGCGAACGTCAGGCTGGAGCCGACGGAAGTGAGCGGCACCGCCCTCGTCACCCACGTGCGCTATCGGGTGATCCACTAAAAACCTGGCGCTCGGGGCCCCCGTTCCGTTGGGCGATGCACCATAGGATGGGACTGTGCCGATCCTCCCGAAAGAGCGTGACCCCCGGCTGATCACCATCCGCCGCGGGGGTACCCTGACGGACGAACACCACCGGCTGTTGGCTGACTGGGCGCTCGTATGCGCCGAGCACGTGCTGCATCTGTTCGAGGAGCATCAGCCAGGTGACAGCCGGCCACGCGACGCCATCGGTGTCGGTCGGGCCTGGATCCGCGGTGAGGTGCCCATGGGTGATGCGCACCGGGCGGCTTTCCAGGCGAACGCCGCGGCGCGCGGGATGCCCGACCCGGCGAAGTTCGCCGCCCTGTCGGCGGGCCAGGCGGTTGCGGTGGCTCACGTCGCCGCCCATGACCTGGGTGCTGCTGCGTACGCCATCAGGGCAACCGGTGCAGGTGTCCCGGCCGACGAGGCAGCGCGGGCCGGGGCCAGGGAACGGGAGTGGCAGCGGGCGCACCTCCCTGCCGCCGTGCGCGAACTCGTTCTCGACGATCAACAACGGCGGAGCGCGATCTGCTGGCATGTCTTCGACGACTGATCCTAAGCCTGCCGCTCATCCGCCGATCGCCATAACCTGCGCGACTATGAGGGAGAGCTCGAGTCCGAGGCACGCCCGGAGGGGATCCGCACCATGCGGATCACCCGCACGCCGCCCTCCACGTTCACGGTCCCGTCCGCCACGAACCCGTGCTTGCGATAGAACGCCTGCGCCCGAGGATTCGGATCAGCGACCCGGAGCGCTGCGGAATCGTGCGGGCGTGACGAACCCTCACCGGCGTACTCATGGGCGAAACCCTACCGAGCGCTCACGTCATCTTGTAGCTGAGCCGGTACCTTGCGCCGTCTTTCGCGAACTCCATAATCCCGGCTTGGCTGCCGGGTTCGAGGACCTGCTGGCCGAGGTAGTCGTCACCTTCGACGTCCTTTTCATAGAGCTTCACTGAAACCTTGCCGGTGAACTGGATGGTCTTGTCGATGCCCGTCGTGTCGCCTCCGGCGATCTGCACGGACTTCCCCAGGTTCTGATCCTCGACCTTGATCTGGATTTCGTCATCGCCAACGAAGTCCTCCTGCTCGACGCAGTGCAGGGTTCCGAGACGGACCTTGCCACCGGGCAAGGACGTCAAGGTGCTGAGTTTGGCCCTGTGCACGCCGTCGATCACGTTGATCGCAGGATCCCCGCTGAAAGCGTTGTACTTGTACGAACCGGATTCGAAGAGCAGGTACGCCTCGCCATCCGGTGTGGCGGTGATCCCTTCCGCCATGCTGGGCGCGCGGAAGCAACGTACGGATGCCCTGTCGAGGTTCGTTTCGGCCTTGTCCGTGACGTAGAGGTTGCTGCGGTACTTGCGGCCGCTCGAGGTGCTGAAGAGGAAGCGTCCCTCGGCGACTGCCACGCCCTGGGTCCACTGGGGCACCTCCCAGCGCAAGCCGTTGCCGTCTTCCTTCCTGTCCAGGGTCAGGATTCCGTCGTCCGTAATCGTGTAGCTGTACATCCAGTCACGGCTTTCCTTGCTGAACTTGCCCGCGTAAAGATGGTCGCCGTCGATGGTCATAAAGGACGCGCCGTAGACCTTGCGGTCTTCGCCGTCAGGCTTAACGGAGCCGCTTCCCGCCGTCATCGCCTTCCTGAGATCGGTCAGGCTGTACTTGCGGATCGTGTGCCAGTCGCCTGATTTGGGGCCGTCGACGAATACCCACTTGTCGTTCAGCGCGAGGGCACCGGCGTGGGTCTGTTGCTCCGTGCCGTTCCTCGGCTCGATGTCGACGGTCCCCACAGTCTTGTTCTGAGCCTTCGGATCGAGGCCGACGATGTGTGCCTTGCCCTTGCCGTAGGTTGTTACGAGCAGCAGGTCATTGCCCGTGCCGTCCCAGTTCTTCCACCAGGCAACACCCTGAGGCGTATGGTCGCTGAGCTCTTGGGAAGTCAGACCCGGCCCCGGTTTGAAACGCGCGTCGTACATGTACGACGCGGACTTGCCGTCGTACAGCGGTGCCGTGCCGCCGGACGCCGCTTCCTCGCACTTGATGATCGTGGTGGGCTCCGGTGGTCTTGCCTCCTAGGCCTCCGCGACACCGTTCGCGTTCAGAAGCAGGAGCGGCGCGGTCAGCACCGCGATCGCGGTTCTCATCACCCCACCCTAGGCATGAGCGCGGAGGGCTTGGCAAGTCATACGGCAAACGGTCCTGCCCGGGCCGGGCCTCCGGCGCCGTCGCTCGAGTAGTGGAGCAAAACTACACCGTTGCCGAACGTCCGCGTCCCCTTGAGCCTGAGGTCCATCCGGACGTCAGGGGCCTCGAACAGCGGCCGGCCCTGCCCCAGGACCACGGGATGGACGAGAATTCGGAATTCGTCGATCAGTCCATGCCGCATGAAGGTGGCGGCCAAGTTGGCGCCGCTAAGGGCGATGTCGCCGCCGGGCTGCGCCTTCAGTTCCGCAATCTGTTCAGGCACGACGTCGTGAATCACCGTGGTGTCCCGGCCCGCCTGCGTGACGGTCCGCGAGAACACGAATTTGGGCATGTCGCGCCAGATCCCGGCGAACTCGAGCATAGGCGCCGAGATGTCCGGATCCTGGTCGGCAGTGGGCCAGTGCCCGGTCATCAGCTCATGCGTGATCCGCCCGAACATGAAGGCTCCCATCGTCCGGAACTGCTCGTTCAAGTGGCGGAGGAGTTCGTCATCCACCAGGTGCCAGTTGATGTCCCGGTCGGGCGTCTCGAAGAATCCGTCCAAGGAGACCGACATCATCAGGATGATCTTGCGCATTCGGGTCCCTCCAGCTGCGGCGAAAGGCCGCTGTGGCCGCCGTCGTATCTTCCAGTGAAACACTCCCGGGTCCGGCGGAACAGGACATGATCAAGCCGGCAGCCCAAGCAGTCCTTCGCCCCGCACTCCGGGCTCGGCCGATTGCCGTGGCCCGCTGCTTAGTTCCCCGGGGCTTCGGCGATCTCCCGCGCTGACTGGTAGGGCGTGAGGTGGGTGGTGTCGATAACCTCAGCTTCAGCGTGGAGCCATGTTCGGGCAGCTTGGGCATACGGTTCCAGATAGTTCAGCCGGAAGGGGGAAGGGGTGTCGTGGTCCCCAGCTATCCGGGCGTAGAGAGTGTCCTGGTCGGCGTGGATCACGAAGTGCCGTACTGGAATGGCATGTTGAGCCAGGCCGTCGCTTATTTCGCGCCAATACTCTTCTACCAAAACGGTCATGGGCATCACCAGCGTGCCGCCAGTGTAGTCAAGTACACGTTTTGCGGTCTCGACAACGAGGGGTCGCCATGGCGGCCAGTGCTGGAAGTTATCCGTTGCGGGCAGGCCGGGAGAGATATCCATGAGCGTTTCACCAACCTTCTCGGCGTCGAACACTCTCGAATCGGGAATCAGTTGCTGCACAATGGCGCTCGTTGTCGTTTTACCTGCACCGTGGGTGCCGTTGAGCCATACGATCATGGCACCAAACGCTAGCAGTGCCATGTCCGACGCAAAGGAGTTTGCACCGCGTCCGGCTGATGGGTGGTGTTGCCCGTGAAAGGAACCCGACAGCGTGCGGCAACCTGGTGGGGTGTAATGGTGGACCTCCAAGTAGGTTTCCACCGAGTTGGGACTAGGAGACCTGAGCCCGTGGTGGACTGTGAGGGTGACTCACTCAATGTCGGAAAATGGCCAGGCATCTCCAGCAACTCACTCCGGATCTGAGAGTGGGGCCCTGTTCTATGACCGGCCTGGCGTGGCCGAGCGGTATGGGGTTCACCGCCATGGCGGGGTGTCCAGCCCGAACTTCGTGATGGAAGAGCCGGCGCTGCTTGCTGAGCTAGGAGACGTAGCAGGGCTAGACGTCCTTGACCTTGGTTGTGGGGACGCCGCCCTGGGTGCGATGCTCCTGCAGCAGGGAAGTGCCAGCTATCTGGGTGTTGATGGTTCCCGGGAGATGGTTTCCCGGGCGGAGGAGACGCTCCAGGACGCTCGGGGGACGGTGGCCCTTCAGAATATGGAGGAGCTGTCGCTTCGCGACGGGAGCGTTGACCTCGTTGTCTCGCGGATGGCGTTGCACTACCTTGAGGACCTGGAGGCTATTCTGCGGTCCTGTCACGCCGCGCTGCGCCCCGGCGGGAGGATGTGTTTCTCGGTCCTTCACCCCGTGATCACCTCATCGGACGTGCAATCATCTCCGGGTAGGCCGCGCGGAAGCTGGACGGTTGATGACTACTTTGTAGGTGGAGCACGGGAGCGCTTGTGGATGGGCGACACCGTGACTTGGTTCCATAGGACTATCGAACAGTATGTTGGCGCGCTTATTGGTGCGGGCTTTACTCTGACAGCCCTGCGCGAATGCGAACCGGAACCTAGCCGATTCGGCGGAGACGAAGCCGAGCTGACGCGCAGAAGGCGTGCGCCGTTGTTCTTGCTGCTGTCAGCCCGAGCGACCTAGCTCGGTTCAAGGGCCCAGCCTCTGTCCAAGGGACCGGATTCGAGCCGATCCGGCACCGCGCGGGCAACTGCACGGGACTGAGCGCGTCACGTCCGAAGAGTCACCCGGGACGAATTGCCGGCCGCGCCGCCTCAGGGGATCTCGAGCTCCATGACAGGGGTGAAGGACACCTTCCCGTCAGGCTTTCCAAGCATTCCTCCCCCGAGCCCGAGCGTCACGGTCTGCGGTGCCGGCCTGGCGAACGACGCTGATAAAGCGCTGAAACGTTCCCCGCCGCCGCCGTTGCCTTGGACCAGACGGGCGTCCGACCCGTCGGCCAGGCGGAGGGCAGGCCTGTCATGGATACTGCCCAACGGCGTGTCGATCAGAGCGATGTTCACCCGGACGAACGCATTCCAGATCTCGTAACTGAGCACGTAACCGTGTACTGCGACGCCTTCCGGGACCGCCACCTCGAACTCATGCTTATATGGGAGCAGAACCTGCTCCAGCCGCGGCTCGGGGCTGCGAATTGTCCCCCATGAACTTCCCGGTGCCATGCTTTCCCCTGTGATGATCCGGGCAGCCGGCCCGCGTCTGCTCATATTAGACGGACAATCTACAGGCACATCGAGGGCGTATGCGGGACTCCAGTGGCGGAGACCCCCAACGCTGCGCCGGATCGGCCCCTCGGGCCTTCCGCTATCGAGGCCCGCCATGGCCAGCCTCCGTTCCTGCATCAGACGCAATTCCCCAAAGAAATCTGCAATGTCCGGGCCAGGGTCTACACTGAAGTTATCGAACATATATTCGAATAAAGGTGTGTTGTGGGCATAGTTATCGGTCCCCGCGTGATAGATGCGGGCACTTCCCTGTTGTCGGTGCTGATCTCCCCGGTACGAGTCGCGGCTGGCTACCCTTCGCCGGCGCAGGACTACTTTGACGGCCGGATCGACCTCAACGAACACCTCATCAAGGACATCACCAGCACCTACGTCGTGCGGGTGTCCGGGGACTCGATGGAGGGTGCCGGGATCAGCGACGGCGACGAACTCATCGTCAACCGCGCCCTGGACCCGAAAGACGGATCGGTGGTCATCGCCGTCCTGGACGGCGAGCTGACCATCAAGCGGCTGAGGATCACAGCATCCGGAGTAGTGCTGCAGGCGGACAACCCCCGGTATCCGGACATCCGCGTTCCAGACCTGTCGGATCTTGTTATCTGGGGCGTCGCCACGCGGTGCCTGCACCATGTCTGACGCGCGCGCACCGGACACGGGCCGGCGGATTGCCCTGGTGGACGTCAACTGTTTCTACGCGTCGGCGGAGCGCGCTTTCGACCCGTCGCTGGAAGGCCGCCCCCTGGTTGTCTTGTCCAACAACGACGGCTGCGCGGTCACCAGGTCCCCCGAGGCCAAGGCCCTCGGCATCCCCGTCGGCGAGCCGTGGTTCAAGATCGCGCCCCGCGTGAAGGAATGGGGGCTGGTGGCCAGGTCCAGCAACTACGAGCTCTACGGCGACATCAGCTCACGTGTCATGGAGCTCCTGGGCAGGTACTCGGCCTGGCTGGAGGTCTACAGCATCGACGAAGCCTTCCTGGGCGTCAAAGGCAGCCCGGACGAGCTCCTGCGGCTTGGCCACACCATCAAGGCGGCTGTCCGCCGCAACGTCGGGGTCCCGGTCTGCGTGGGGATTGCCAATACCAAGACCCTCGCGAAGCTGGCCAACAAATGGGCGAAGAACAACCCCGGCCTTAACGGCGTGTGCCACTGGGATGCCATGCCTGCCCAGGCCCGCGAAGCGCTGATGCGCCGGCTCTCCGTCATAGAACTCTGGGGTGTGGCCGGCAGGCTCACCAAACGCCTGAACGGCCTGGGTATCCATTCCATCCTCGACCTTGCAAACGCCGATCCGGTGCGGATCCGGGAGCGCTTCTCCGTGGTGCTGATGCGCACGGTCCTGGAACTCCAGGGCATTCCCTGCATCCCCATGGAAGAAGAGCGCATCGGACGTGACCAGCTCATCTTCAGCCGGTCCTTCTCAACGCCCATCACCACCGCGGCGGACCTGCGCCAGGTCATGAGCGTATATGCGCAGCAGGCGAGCGCCCGCCTGGCCAAACACGGGCTCCAGGCCAAGGTCCTCAATGCGTTCGCCGGCACCTCGCATTACAACCCGCTGGATACGTCATATCCGACTGTCACCGTGACGCTGCCCCTGCCCACCGCGGATCCGGTGCTGCTGACGAAGGCTTCGCATGCGCTGCTCCCCCGGATCCAGGAAGGCATCAGGTACGTCCGCGCCGGCATCATGGTCACCGACCTCCGCCCCAGCGGACGGCAGGCGCCGCTGCCGGTATTCGCGAACCCGCATGAGGAACGCGGCATCGGAACCTTACTGGAGGACATCAGCCGCAAGTACGGACGGGGTTCCGTGGGCCTGGGCCATGCCGGCATCCGGGGCGGACCCGACTGGTCCATGGAACGCAGCATGCTCTCGCCGCGGTACACCACCAACTGGGACGAGCTCCCGCTCGTCCGGGCAGCCTGAAGCGGCGGGGCCGTCCCGCAACCCGCCCCCTATGCCGCCAGCGGGGATCCGAACATTTCCGCAGCCCGCCGCAGCAGGTGCCCGGGGACGTCAGCTTCACCGCCGGGCCCGGTCCGGCCAAGGAACACAGCCGTTCCGCGGGCCGCGTCCGAGAGGTCGAGCCCCGCCTCGTGGATGAGTTGGGCTGCCCGGATGTTCGGCGGCAGGTTCATGGAGTGGCCTTCGGCGTTGATGTAAACATGCCAGTCGCCGCGGCTTACGGACTCCAGATGTCCCCCAACCAACTCCCGCAAGACATCCGGAGTGGCGTCGATGGCCACGGTTCGTAGGGCTTCGTCCAACCGGACCGGAATGACAAGTGCCGTACACGTAGTGCTCATTTTTTACCCTCAGTACTCATAACTGAGAGGTCCGTTAGTCTGTTCCCGCAAACGGCCAATTTGACCGGATCAATAATGATGTTTCACACTGCTGGCAAGGGAGCCTGTGTCAGGGTTGCAGCGTCTGGGCCAGCCCGGCCAGGACGGGCTCGCGGCCAAGCTCGATGTGCGAGTACGCGAGTGAATACGCCAGATCCGCCTTGCCGGCAAGGATGGCATTGCACAGTTCCATGTGTTCGTCCCGCTGGAGTTCGTTGCTGCGGTTGTGCGCGAGGCCAAAGATCCAGCGCATCCGCCCAAACAGCGGTTTTACCGATTCGATCAGGAGGCGGCTGCCCGCAAGCCGGACGATCTCGGCATGGAACTCGGCGCTGAGCCGCACGACGTCGTCCGTCCGCCCGCCGTCGATGGCGTACCGCGTTTCGTCCAGCAACTCCTGAAGCAGGCGGCCGGACTCGCCCCCGGACACCCGCACGGCTGCCATCCGCGCAGCAAAAGTCTCCAGGCAGAGCCTGACGTCGAACAGCTCGTTGACGTCGGTGAGGGTCAGCCGGCGCACCACCGCGCCGCGGCGCGGGAACGTCTCCACAAAGCCGTCCTGCTCCAGGCGCTGGATGGCTTCCCGGACCGGAATCCGTGAAACGTCATAAACCTCGGAGAGCTCGCGTTCGCGCAGCCGCATGCCCTGCTCATATTTTCCGGCCACGATGCCTTCGAGGACCAGCTGGTAGACATGCTCGGCGCGGGCTTCGTCGTCGCGGCCGTTCAGCGTTTCGGGCACAGGCTTGGCCACGTTCGCATTCCCCTCCATACAGTCACCTCCGGAGCCGGAGGCACGGCCCCGCCCAGTGTTCCACCCGAGCATACACGGGCGGAAACAGCCCGGCCGTGGACCTGCGGGACCCATCCCGGAGCGTGTATGCGGCCTTCATTTAAGCCGCATCCGAAGAACAAAGTGGCCGATCACTCCGCGACGGTGGTGACGGCACCCGCAGGTTGTTCGAGACAAGGATGAGGGCAGCCAGCACCCAGACGGCGACGGTCCCGTCGCTGGTTTTGTTAGCGCTCCTCGGCGGACGTGCTGAATCCACTGATTACCTCCCCGGCATCTCCTTGATATACCAAGTGAAAGTAAAGTGAGAATGGCTAAAGTAAAACTTCCCGCCAGCTGGTGGATGATGCGTCCGCATCCGCCTGAATGGAATACCAGCAAGGCTGAGCGGGGTTCACATCGGCGGCTTTCCGCGGCGTCCGATATGACCCGGGCCGTAACATGGTTTACCCGCCGGTAAAGGCGTAGGGGCCGTGACTAGCCAAGACGGGGCACCATCCCCCATGCTTGCTCCATGTCCTCAATGTCGAGCCCATACCGGATCATCGCGGTCTGCACCGGAAACATCTGCCGGTCCCCGATGGCCGAGCTGATGCTGGCCGAGGCCTTCGCAGCAGCGGGGCTCGCCGGCGACGTCGTCGTGGATTCAGCCGGCACCACCGCCTACGAGGCCGGCCGCCCCATCGATCCCCGGGCCGCACGCAAGCTGGCCGCCCACAAACTCGCCTCCAACAGGCACATTGCGCGGGAATGGAGGCCCGAGTGGTTCCGTGACCGCCACCTGATTCTGGCCCTCGACGTGGACCATTACGGCTGGTTACGGGCCACCGCCCCTAACGGCGAAGCGCTGTCGCGGATCCGGATGCTGCGCAGTTTCGATCCGGCAGTGGCCGGCCGGGACCTCCTGGACCAGGGCATCGAAGACCCCTGGTACGGCGGCCATGCGGATTTTGACGTCACCTGGGACCTCATCAGGGCGGCCGTTCCCGGAATCGTGGCGCATGTCCGCCGGGAAGTGCTGCAACAGAACCAGTCCGGCCAGCAGGTACGCTCTATTTCATGACCCCTGCACCCGTGATCATTGCCATCGACGGCCGGTCCGGCGCAGGAAAAACCACCCTGGCAATCGAGCTTGCCGCCCGGCTGCGGGAGCACCACAAGGTGTCGCTGTTCCATCTGGAGGATGTCTACCCGGGCTGGAACGGGCTGGCGGCGGGCATCGAGCGGTACGTCACCACCGTGCTGGCCCCGCTGAGCCGCGGGGAGGCTGCCGAATGGGTCAGCTGGGACTGGGAGATGCACTACGACGGCCCGGCGCGCACCACCCTGCCGGCGGAGATCGTGATCGTGGAGGGCGTGGGCGCCGCGGCGGATTCCGCCCGTCCGATGCTGGACGCTGTCATCTGGGCGGAATCCTCCGACGACGACCGCCGCACCCGGGCCCTCGCCCGTGACGGCAGCACCTACGAACCGTTCTGGGACCAGTGGGCCGCGCAGGAGGATGAGTGGCTTGCTGCGGATGCGGTGCACGAAACCGCCGACATCCGTGTGCTCAACAGGGCCGACGGCACGGCCCCGGACGACGTCCTCCTGGCACTGCAATACCTTCCCGCGCTCGCCCCCGCGCTGCTGCCCGAGCTCTCCGTGCGGCGCGGCCTCCAGCTCCATGCCGAGCGGCTGGACTGTGTCCCTGACGCCGCCCGGCTCTTCGATACCCTCTACGGCCGCTCGCCGAATGCCGTCTGGCTGGACTCTTCCCTCCGGACCGACGGTACGGCCGCCGAGCGCAGCCGCTTCAGCATACTGGCGGACGACGGCGGCAGCTACGGCCAGGTCGTCTGGCACCGATCCGGCGTGACCCGGCTGACCACCGGCACCGCCACTGTTGAGACTGCCGGACCGTTCTTCCGCTGGCTCGACGGCGTGTGGGGCCGCCGCGCCCTCCGCGCTCCCGAGGGCTACGACTGCGAATTCACCCTGGGCTGGCTGGGCTACCTCGGCTACGAGCTCAAGCGCGAAACGGGCGGCAGCGACATCCCCTCCGGCACCCCGGACGCCGCCATGATCTTCGCCGGCCGCGCCGTGGTCCTTGACCACCTCGAGGAATGCGCCTGGCTCCTCGCCTTGGAGGCGCCCGACGCCCCGGAGTGGACGGCACTCGCCCGCTCGGCGGTCACGGCGGCCGCGGGTGCGGCCAGCACCGCCACCGCAAGCACCGCCGTCGGAATCGGCAGCATCGCAGCCCCTGCCTTCACGGGCCGCGACACAGAGCACGCTTACAAGGCCAAGATCGCCGACGCCCAGCATGAGATCACCGAGGGAAACACGTACGAAGTCTGCCTGACCACGGCCGTCCGTGCCGATGTTGCAGGGGGACCGGACGGGCTGGATCCCTGGCAGGCGTATCTGGCCCTGCGCCGGAAGAACCCGGCGCCGTTTGCCAGCTACCTGCGGTTCGGCGAGCTCACCGTGGCCAGCACGTCCCCGGAGCGGTTCCTGAAAATAGCGGCCGACGGCGGCATGCGCGCCGAGCCGATCAAGGGCACCCGGCCCCGGGCCGCGGACCCTGCCGGCGACGAGCAGCTGCGGCGGGACCTGGAGTCCTCCCCCAAGGACCGGGCCGAGAACATCATGATCGTGGATCTGCTCCGCAACGACCTAAGCCACTTCGCCGTGGCCGGATCTGTCACGGTCAGCAGGCTCTGCGCCATCGAAAGCTATGCGACGGTCCACCAGATGGTCAGCACCATCGACGCGAAGCTGAAGCCCGGGCTGCCGCGCGCTGAAGCAGTTGCCGCATGCTTTCCCGCCGGATCCATGACCGGGGCTCCGAAGATCAGCACCATGGCCATCCTGGACCGGCTCGAAGGGGCGCCCCGCGGTGTCTATTCGGGCGCCATCGGCTACTTTTCGCTGAACGGGGCCATGGACTCGGCCGTGGCCATCAGGACCCTGGTGATCCGCGCAGACGGGGCGGGCGGCGCTGAACTGAGCCTCGGCATCGGCGGCGCCATCACGGCGGATTCCTCAGCCCAGGAGGAGTACGACGAAATCCGGACCAAGGCCTTCGGCGTGCTCTCCGCACTGGGCGCGGGCTTCCCCGAAAGCTGACGCCTGCTTACTGCAGGGTGGCCGTGAGCCGGGCGACGTTGTCCACGTACTTGACCGCCATAGGCCGCTTCATCCAGTCTTCGAGCGTCAGTTCGCGGGAGATGTCCCGGTAGGTGTCCTCCACGGCACGCATCTTGGCCACGATGTCCGCGCCCAGGAGCATCACCGAAACCTCCAGGTTGAGCGAGAAGGACCTCATGTCCATGTTGCTGGAGCCCAGGACGGCCACTTCGTCGTCGATGGTGAAATGCTTCGCGTGAAGCACGAACGGCGCCTTGTACAGGTAGATCCGCACGCCCGCTTCCAGCAATGCCTCGTAGTAGGACTGCTGCGCGTGGTGGACCAGGAACTGGTCCCCCTTTTCCGAGACAAAAAGTTCGACGTCGACGCCGCGCTGCGCCGCCGTCGTCACCGCGTAGAGCAGCGAATCGTCCGGGACGAAGTACGGGCTGCAAATGGAGATCTTGTGCTGGGCGGAATAGATGAGCGTGTTGAACAGGCGCAGGTTGTTCTCGGTGATGAAGCCGGGGCCGCTGGGCACGGCCTGGGCGGTCACCCGGCCCGGCGCCATTTCGGGCCGGTGCTCCAGCTGGTCTTCGAGCGACTCGTCCGTCTCGCTGAGCCAGTCGGTGGCGAAGACAACGTTGAGCGTGGTGACAATGGGCCCGCGCAGGCAGGCCATGAGCTCCACCCATTCGCGCCCCACCTTGCGATGCCGGGGGTTGTTGTAGGAGGGCTCGATCAGGTTCTGCGAGCCCGTGAAGGCTATTTCGCCGTCGATCACCATGATCTTGCGGTGGTTGCGCAGGTCCGGGCGGCGCCACTGGCCGTGCACCGGGCGCAGCGGCAGCATGGGCCGCCACTGGATCTTGCTCGCCTTGAGGCGCCTGATGAGTTTCCGGTAGCCCTTGATGCGCAGGGTGCCGAGGTGGTCGAACAGGACCCGGACCTGCACTCCGCGCTCCGCGGCTTCCTCAAGAGCACCGAAGAGGTCATCGGTGATGTGGTCCGTGCTCATGATGTAGAACTCGGCGTTGACGAAAGTCTTCGCTTCGCGGACGGCGGCAGTCATGGCCTTGATGGAGTCCGGGTACCCGGGCAGCAGCTCCACGCTGTTGCCGTCCACCATCGGCAGGGAGCCCAAGGTCTTGTTCAGTTCCGCCGCGGAGGCCACCCACTCCGGGCCGCTGTAGCGGCTTTCGACGGCGGCCAGCTGGGACGTGCCGGCCCGGACGCGCTTGTTCACGGCGTCCTGCTGTGACCGGCGCTTGCGTGAGAGCTTGAAGTTCCCGAACAGTAGGAACAGGATCAGGCCCAGGGCTGGCACGAAGAAGATGCCCAGCAACCACGCCATGGCGGTGGTGGGGCGCCGGTTGCCGGGAATGATGCCCAGCGCCAGCACCCGGATGACCAGGTCAAGAATGCTCAGCGCCAGCACGAGCCAGTAAGGCGCGGTGCCCGCCAGCGGAAACGGCCACAACACAGGCTAGACCCCCACGGTTCCTCACCCGCAGGACCGGTTCCGGAACGGGCGTTCAGCCCAGCCTATCCCGCACAGGGGCGGAACGCCGTTGGGCTCCGTGGCGGCCTGTTGCCGGGGCCGGCGTCCCGGCCCGAGGCTAAGCTGGAAGCATGACTCCTGCTGCCCCGGCCACCGTGCTGGTATTCCTTGACCCCCGGTTCGACGACGGCCGGATCGCCGATGCTTCGCAGCCGCAGCTGATGGCCACCGACCAGGGCGCCACCCGCGGCGACGGCGTCTTTGAATCCATGCTCGCCGTGGGCGGAAACCCGCGTAAACTCGACGCGCACCTGAAGCGCCTGGAAGGTTCCGCCATGGCGATGGACCTGCAGATTCCTGAAGGGGACGCCTGGCGCCGTGCCATTGGGACGGCGGTTCGCCAGTACCGTTCCCAGCACCCGGCCGGCACGCCGGAGGAGGACGAGGTGGTGGTGAAGCTGATCTGCACGCGTGGCACCGAAGGCACATCCACGCCCACGTGCTGGGTGCAGGCATCGCCCGTTCCGGCGGCAGGAAGGCGCCAGCGGGAGACCGGAATCGACGTCATCCTGCTGGACCGCGGCTACGACAGCGAAGTGGGCGAACGGGCGCCGTGGCTGCTCCTCGGCGCCAAGACGCTCTCCTACGCCGTGAACATGGCGGCCCTGCGCTACGCCCACAAGCAGGGGGCGGACGACGTCATCTTCACATCATCCGACGGCCGGGTCCTGGAAGGCCCCACGTCCACAGTCCTGCTCGCGCACCTTGACACGTCCGACGACGGCGCCGGCGGCACCCGCACGGTACGCCGCCTCATCACCCCGCAGCTGGACAGCGGTATCCTCCCGGGCACGTCGCAGGGCGCGCTGTTCGCTGCCGCAAAGGCGGCGGGCTGGGAACTCGGGTACGGCCCGCTGGAACCCCGGGACCTTTTCGATGCCGACGCAGTGTGGCTGATTTCGAGCATCAGGCTGCTGGCTCCCGTGAACCATATCGACGGCAAGGAAATCGGTACGCCCGCGCTGCGCAAGCAGCTGACCGCCGAGCTCAACGAGCTCTTCGCCACGATCGGGTAGGGCCACTCCCGACGCTCTCTCACTTTTCGTCGGGGTTATCCCGGACGCTCTCTCACTTTTCGTCGGATTATCCCGGACGCTCTCTCACTTTTTGTCGGATGCCGCGCGGGCAGCCGCCTTGATCCGGGCCCGGTGGGCGGCCCATTCTTGGGGAGTCCGCGTGGTCAGGTTGGGGTCCCCAGGCCGCTGTCCTGCTGATCCGTCGATGAGCTCGCGGAGGATGTCCGCGTGGCCCAGGTGTTGGGCCGTTTCGACGCACATGTGGACAAGGATCTGGTGCAGGGTCACGTGCCGCCGTTCCTCCGGCCACCACGGCACAGCCCCCGCTGCGTCCAGGGCCAGCGCCTCAATGGTGGCGTCGCTGTGCTCAGCGGAGAACCGGTGGAGTTCCACGATCTGTTCCCGGGTCTCCGCCGGGGTGGCCCACATGTCGGCGTCTGGCTCTGCGTCATCGTCCAGCCACGGCAGCTCCTTGGGGGCAGTGCGCCCGAAGACCTCGCCGAAGTACCCGAGTTCCACGCTGGCCACATGTTTGACCAGGCCCAGCAGGTTGGTGCCGGTCGGCGTCAGCGGCCTTCGGGCGTCGTACTCATCAAGTCCGTCGAGCTTTCCCAGGAGGTCGTCGCGCCGGGTGCGAAGGTAACGGTGCAGAATTGCCTTGTCATCCATAGCGCGCACTATACCGACGCTCTCCCCACTTCCTGCACAGATTTCACCGGCGCTCTCTCACTGGATCCGGGGAAAGTTTGTCGGTTCGGTCCGTCGCGCTGCAATCCTGATTGAATGGCGTGATGATTCGAAAGGCACACCGCGAAGACCTCACCAGGATGCAGGCCATCGAAGTCAGCGCGGGGGATGCCTTCCGCGGTCTCGGCATGGACTTCGTCGCCGACGACCCGCCACTGAGTTCCGATGCGCTGGCAGCTTACGCGGATGCGGGTCTGGCGTGGGTTGCCACGGACAGTTTCGACCGTCCGGCGGCCTACATCCTGGTGCGTGTGGTGGACGCGTGTGCACATATCGAGCAGGTCTCAGTCCACTCGCTTCATAGCCGCCAACGCCTCGGCCAAGCACTCATCGAGGAAGCAGGACGCTGGGCGGCCGCTGCCGGGCTCCAAGGGCTCACCCTGACCACCTTTGCGGATGTGCCCTGGAACGGGCCGTACTACTCACGCCTGGGCTTTGAACCGGTTCCCGAGGACCGCTGGTCAGCAGGTCTGCGTGAGATCGTGGCCGAAGAAGCGGCCCACGGTCTGGATGCCTGGCCCCGCGTTGTCATGAAACGGCCGCTCTCCGCCAAGTGAGAGAGCGTCCCGTTTCGGACCGCAGAAACTGAGAGAGCGTCCGGGGCTTGGGCTAGATTGCCGGGCCGGCGGATCCCGAAATGGATGCCTCGTGCTCGGCCGGGGTCCGCCAGGCGGCCCAGTCGAGCGGCTGGACGGACGGGCGGCCCAGCAGGTACCCCTGCCCGGTGGTCATCCCGAGTTCCTTGACCGCGTCGAGCTCGGCCTGGGTTTCGATTCCTTCCGCCACCAGGTCCGCGCCGATCTGCCGGGCGAACTCGACCATGGCCGCGCCAAGGGTCTTTTGGCCCGCGCCTCGGTCGATCCCCGCAATGAGGTTGCGGTCGAGCTTGATGATGTCCGGGCTGAGGTGCGTGACCTGGCTCATCGAGCCGAAACCCGCGCCTGCGCCGTCAACAGCTACCCGGAGACCACGCATCCGAAGGGGTGCCAGGGCGGCCACTACGGGATCGTATTCGTCCTCGGCAAGCCGCTCAGTCAGCTCGATGACGATCCGGTCAACGGCCAGCTGGGACTGCTCCACGAACGCCCGGAGCCGGGGGTCAAGGCAGGTGGCAGGCGACAGGTTCAGCGCGACGTAAACGTTCTCCGGAAGCTGTTCCGCTGCAACAAGCGCGGCCTGCAGGGCGGCGAATTCAAGGTCCGGGCCGAGGCCCACAGCTGCGGCTTCATTGAACCAGTGATCCGCGCTGGCGCCGTCGTCGCTGACAAATCGGGTCAGCGCTTCAACACCGATGACGTTACGGCTGGAAAGCTCGTGGATGGGCTGGAACGCGGTGAGGAGCATCCTGTCGCCGAGGATGGCCTCAATGCGGCGCCGGCTCCGTCTCGTGAACAGCACGGTGGTGCCGTAGTCCTCATCAGGCGTCGGCAGATCCGGGCTGGGCAGGTTGGCCTCGGGCAGCTCGGAAACGTCGGACTGCTCCTCCGTGATGCTCCTGGTGGCAATCAAGTGCTCCAGCAGGGCACGCTCGGGGTTCCCCGGGTGGGATTCCATCTGGCTGCGCAGTTGCTCGCGCACCCACTCGTTCTGCGGTGTGGCATCATCCAGTACGGACTCGATGATGTCCCACGCCTGTCCGCGGATCGTCGGATCACTCACGTCCGATAGCGGGATCGACTCGTGTCCCCGGAACCCAGTCGATTCTCCATCGGTCAATGCTGGAAAAGAAGTCTCATCCATTGACATTGGCTATTCCTTTATAAGTGCTGGTCCCGGCTGAGCCCGGGACCCGTCCATGACCACACCGCATACTTATTCGAGGATGCGGGAACCGCGAACGTTTCAAAAGCGTACAACGAGACCGGCGGTCTGTCTCTAGCTGTATCCGAGTCGTAATGCTAAGCAGGCGAGCTATTCCTCCACGAATTCCGCGGCCAGATGGATGTCGTTGTCCGCCAGCCACACCGGGTTGAACGCCTTGCTCAGGTAGTTGCTCCCGGCGTCGGGGGCTATGGCTACCACCACCGAACCGTGCGGTGCGGCGAGCGCGACCCTCATGGCGGCCGCAACGGCAAGCCCTGACGACGGGCCAAGGGAGAGCCCCTCCTCGTTCAGCAGCCGGTGCTCGGTGGTGTACACCTCGTTGTCGGGAACGCGCAGGAAACGGTCCACGATGCTGCGGTCGAAGATCTTGGGCCACTCGGCTTCCGGCCAGGAATTTCCCACACCGTCCACCAGGATCTCGCCGGGGTGGCCGCCGCTGTACACCGAGCCGACAGGATCCGCGGCGATCACCTCAACATGGCCACCCGTCTTTTCCTTCAGGTACCGGCCGTTGCCGCTGATGGTGCCGCCGGTGCCGATTCCGGCCACGAAGTGCGTTATTTTGCCGGACGTCTGCTCCCAGATCTCCGGTGCCGTCCCTTCGTAGTGGGCCAGCGGGTTGGCGGGGTTGTCGAACTGCTGCGGCCGCCACGCACCGGGAAGGTCGGCCGTGATCCGTGCCGCGACTGTCCGAGCGTTCTCGGGTGACTCCGCTGGTGCGGCCCAGTCCGTCACCACCACCTTGGCTCCATAGCGGTACAGCGCCGCGAGTTTTTCGGATGAGATGGTGTCCCCGGTGACCACGACGACGGGATGCCCCGTCAGCGCGCCGACCAGCGCCAGCCCGATCCCGGTGTTGCCCGAGGTGCTCTCGACAATGGTGGCCCCCGGCCGGAGTTCGCCGCTGCGCTCAGCGGCGCGGACCATGCTCAGTGCCGTCCGGTCCTTGATGGAGCCGCCCGGATTGTCGGATTCGAGTTTGACGTAGACGGTACTGCCGAGGCCCTTGCTCAGGACCTTCAGCGGCACCAGCGGCGTGTTTCCCACTTGCGCGAGGACCGCCGCGGCATCCGCCGCAACATCAGCTTCCTGAACCGCATGCCTGCCTGTCATTGTGCTCATGGCTACCTTTCCGCCCCGCCGTTGTGGTCACCGTTCAGGGCACGGCCCAGCACGCTTCCCATGGCGCCGTTCAGTTCGATGCGCGCCTCTTCCACCAGCGCCGCCGCCGGCAGGTGCCGGGCCAGCAGGCCCGAAAGGCGCTCGACGACGGCGCCCGTCCCCTTTCCCAGCGGCCGCACCGCCCGCGCTTCGGCCCCGCCCAGCAGGTACGCGGCCGTGAGTGCCTCGATGGCGAGAAGCTTTTCAGCCGCGTCCACGGAGCGCTCCAGGAGTTGGAGGGCAAGCGGAGCCAGCGTTGAGTGGTCTTCGATATCCGCGGACAACGTGGGCGCCCCGAGGGTCGCCGGCGCAGCGAGGACCTTGAGCTCGGACAGCAGGCCGGCTGCCGAGTACCAGAGCAGTCCGGGCAGCTCTTCAGGTTCCAGCGCGGCTCCGTTCCTGGCGGCCTCGAGGTGACGCTGGCGGATGCGCCGCTGCGGCGGGTAGAGCTTGGCGATCCGCCGTTCG
Organism: Arthrobacter sp. NPDC093128; assembly: GCF_040683875.1. Classification (NCBI taxonomy): domain Bacteria; kingdom Bacillati; phylum Actinomycetota; class Actinomycetes; order Micrococcales; family Micrococcaceae; genus Arthrobacter; species Arthrobacter sp. NPDC093128. The sequence goes on along the minus strand of NZ_JBFBEY010000008.1, from coordinate 68,386 downwards.
CTGCTGATTCCCAGATGGGCCAGCCCGAGGCGCAGGCCTTCGAACGCCAGCGCAAGCTGCATGGGCTGGAAATTCCCGCCGGACACCATCCGCCCCGAGTCGAGATCGGTGAGCGGGTTGTCGCCGCGGCCGTTGAGCTCCACCTCCAGGGCGTCTTCCAAGGCGGTTACCTGCCACCGGAAAGCTCCGTGGGTCTGGGGTGCGGCCCGGAAGGAAAGCGCGTCCTGCACTGACGCCTCCCGCGTCGGGTCCTCCAGCCATCCACCCCGGAGCAGCCGCCGGACATTGCCTGCCGTGACCGCCTGGCCGTCTACCGCCTTGGCCGCCTGCACCGCCGGCGAAAACGGGCTGAGGTTGCCGCCGCCGTCGTGCCTTGCCGTTGCCTCAAGCGACAGCGCAAGAGCGGTGTCCGCGAGATCGGCGAGCCGCAGGATCCGGTGCAGCACCAGCGCGCCCACCCCGATCGAATAGGAGTTGGAGCTGACCAGGGCCAGGGCCTCGCCGGGTGCCAGTTCCAGCGGCGCCAGCCCGCCGTCCGCAAGGGCCTGCCCGCCAGGCACCAGCTTCCCGTCCGGCGCCACCGTCTGGCCTTCCCCGATAGCGACGGCGGCCACGGCGGCGAGATGGGTCAGGTCGGCAGAGCCCACGGACCCGTCGCGCGGGATGGCGGGGACCACTCCCCTGTTCAGCATTTCGGCATAGAAGCGGGCAGTTTCGGGCCGGACGCCGGAGCCGCCGCGGCTGAAGCCCACGAGCCGTGCCAGCATGACGGCCCGGACCTCGTCGCGGTCCAGGGGGTCGCCCACACCGCTGTTGTGGTACCGCACCACCTGCACCTGGTAGGCAAGGATCGATTTGTCCTCCACAGCGGTGTCACGCCCGGAACCCAGCAAGGTGTTGAGGCCGTAGACGCTGTGGCCGGACTCGATGGCCTGCTGCACCACCTCACGCGAGAGCCCGATCAGCTCCAGGGCGTCAGTACTCAGGACGAATTTCACCGCCGGATCGGCCGCTGCCTCCGCGACGTCCCTGGCGCGCAGGTGGGCCGTGCCGATCAGGAAGTTGCCGCTGCCGTTGCCCATGGGACTAGAAGTCCAGTAGGTTCCGGCGGAAGCCGCCGTCGCCATAGCTTGTTCGGAGCAGCCCCCGGCGCCGCAGCACCGGCGCCAGGCGGTCCAGCACCCCGTGAACCGTGGCCGGGTCCACGAAACCGGAGAACAGGAAACCGTCCCCGCCCACCTGCGCCCCTGTCTCCTCGAGGTAGTCCGCAATCTCTTCGGCGGTGCCGATGATGCTGTCCCCGGCGCCGCCACTGCGGGCCTGCAGGAGCTGGCGCAGCGTGGATCCGGGCGGACCGGCTTTGGCGAAATGGTCCAGGGTGCCCTGGTTGCTGTTCGTGGTGAGGTCGGGGAGCGGGGCGTCGAGGTCGAACTGCTTGAAGTCGATCACGGAGAGGTAGGAGATGGAATTCAGCTGGCTGTCGATGTCGCGCTGCGTGAGCTGGCGGCGCTGCTCCCGGAGCTCCTCAGCTTCGGCGCGGGAGCCCACCACGGTGGGTTTGAGGACGTAAAGCACCTTGATATCGTCGGCGTTCCGCCCGGCCGCGGCTGCCTCGGCGCGGATCGAATCGCGGTAGGCCTTCATGCCGTCCACACCCCTCGCCAGGGCAAGAGCGACGTCGGCGTTGCCGCCCGCGAACGCCTTGCCCCGCGGGGACGCGCCGGCCTGGACCAGCACCGGCTCCTCGGGCAGCGGCGCGGTGTTCAGCGGCCCCCGGACCTTGAAGAACTCGCCGTCGTGGTTGATCGGGTGGACCTTCGTGTGGTCCGCGAACACGCCCGCTTCCGCGTCCTCCAGGATGGCGTCCGGCTCCCAGCTGCGCCAGAGCCTGCGCACCACGTCCACGAATTCCTCCGCCTTCTCGTAGCGGAGGTCATGCTCGATCTGCTGGTCCAGGCCGTAGTTCTGCGCGGCAAGATCGCTGCCGGAGGTCACCACGTTCCAGCCCAGCTGCCCGTTGGAGAAGTGCTGCAGGGTCGCCAGCAGCCGCGCAGCTGTGAACGGCGGGTAGAAGGACGCGCTCACCGTGGGAACAATGCCGAGGTGTTCCGTGGCGGAGAGCAGGTACGGAACCAGGGCCAGCGGATCATGCTTGGGCGCGAAGGACGCCTGGGCCAGCGACACCTTGGCGCTCCCGCCGTAGGTGTCCGGCACGGTGAGTGAATCCTCGATGATGAACAGGTCCAGCCCTGCCCGTTCGAATTCCCGCACGGCGTGCTGGTAGAGCGCCGGCTTTTTCCAGTCGTACCCGATGCCGTAACCGGGAGTGCCCCAGCCCTGGACGCCAAATCCGTGACCCACAAACCAACCGAAGTGCAGCATGGGACTGACTGTATTCCCGTTGGATCTGTTCACGGCTGCCTGATTTCATCCGGCGTTACAGCGGTTCATCTCCCGTCATTATCCTCCCCGCACCGGCATTTGTAACCGCAATACGGGGTCACGTACAGGCCGTAAGTGACCCCCAATAAGTTCCGGGTTAACTGCGCATTGCGCGTGGTCCCGTTACGGAAGATGACGACGACGGCGATGCAGGCGGCCGTCGTAAGTGTTACGTTTTTGGGGAGTAATGAGAACCGGTGGCAAGCCCTGACTGGCCGGTCGGCAACCCTCCCTTTCGCGGCGGGGTGCCTCAGGTGAATACTCGGCATATCGACCAATTCGAGCTGCAAGCGTGAGAGAAGGAGACCCGTCGTGTCTGACGCCCCCGCCCAACTGGTTCCGGCCGCCGCCCCGGCTGCCGCCCAGGACCAGCCCCAGGAAAAGCTGGCGTACCGGCTGATCACCGGCCCCGATGACCGCACCTTCTGCGAGCGCATCTCCGCGGCACTGTCCGAAGGGTACATCCTGCACGGGAGCCCGGCGGCCACCTTCAACGGCACGAGCGTGATCGTGGCGCAGGCAGTGATCCTGCCCGCGGCCATCGCCACCGCCGACGCCGCTGTGGCAACCGCGGTGGACGAGCTCGACTTCGACGCCGACTTCCCCGGCGACGCTTTCGAGGGGCACGCGTGAGCTACGCCGGAGACCTGAGCCCCCAGGACGCCTGGGCCAAACTGGAACAGGGCGCCGTCCTGGTGGACGTCCGCACTGAGGGTGAGTGGGCGCACATCGGCATCCCGGACACCAAGGCCACGGAAAACGATCCCCTTTTTATCCAGTGGACTTTCCCGGGCGGGATCCCCAACCCGGAATTCATCAACCAGCTGAAGCAGCAGGCCCCGGAGGACACCGGCGTCGAACTGGTGTTCCTCTGCCGTTCCGGCGCCCGGTCGGTTGCCGCCGCCATCGCCGCCACGCAGGCCGGCTTCACCGCCTACAACGTCCTTGAAGGCTTCGAAGGCGAACCGGACCGTTGGGGCGAGCGCACCGTCAACGGCTGGAAAAACCGCGGCCTGCCCACCAACCTCGGAAAGAACTAAGTGACCTTCAACCCCGATGCCGCCGGCTGGAGCCCCGACACCCAGGCTGTCCGCGGCGGCCTTGACCGCACCAATTTCCAGGAAACCACCGAGCCGATCTTCCTGACCTCCGGCTTCGTGTACGAATCCGCGGCAGCTGCCGAGCGCGCCTTCACGGGCGAGGACGAACGGTTCGTCTACTCCCGCTACGGCAACCCGTCGGTGGCCACCTTCCAGGAACGCCTCCGGCTGCTCGAAGGCACCGAGGCGTGCTTCGCGACGGCGTCCGGCATGTCCGCCGTGTTCACGGCACTGGGCGCCTTGCTCGCCGCCGGTGACCGGGTTGTGGCTGCACGCTCGCTGTTCGGCTCGTGTTTCGTCATCCTGAACGAGATCCTGCCGCGGTGGGGCGTGGAAACGGTGTTCGTCGACGGACCGGACCTGGACCAGTGGCGGGCCGCCCTGGCAGAGCCGACGACCGCCGTGTTCTTCGAGTCTCCGTCCAACCCCATGCAGGAGATCGTGGACATCGCCGCGGTCAGCGAACTGGCGCATGCGGCAGGAGCAACGGTGGTGGTCGACAATGTGTTCGCCACTCCCCTGCTCCAGCGCTGCGGCGACCTCGGCGCCGACGTGGTGGTGTACTCCGGCACCAAGCACATTGACGGCCAGGGCCGGGTCCTGGGCGGCGCCATCCTGGGCACCAAGGAGTTCATCGACGGTCCGGTCAAGCAGCTCATGCGCCACACCGGACCGGCGCTTTCCGCATTCAACGCCTGGGTGCTGACCAAGGGCCTGGAAACCATGGCGCTGCGCGTCAACCACTCCTCGGCCTCGGCGCTCCGCCTGGCCGAATGGCTTGAGGAGCAGCCCGCCGTCAGCTGGGTCAAGTACCCGCTGCTGAAGTCACACCCGCAGTACGAGCTGGCAGCAAAGCAGATGAAAGCCGGCGGGACCGTGCTGACGCTGGAGCTGTCGCCGTCCGCGGGCCGTACGGCGAAAGAGGCCGCCTTCGCGCTGCTGGACTCGCTGCGGATCATCGACATCTCCAACAACCTCGGCGATGCGAAGTCGCTCATCACCCACCCCGCCACCACCACCCACCGTGCCATGGGGCCGGAAGGCCGTGCGGCCATCGGGCTGAGCGACGGCGTGGTCCGGCTCTCGGTAGGACTCGAGGATGTTGACGACCTGATCCGGGACCTGGAACAGGCGCTGAAGCAGATCTAGCGTGTCCTGGCGGACGCTGGCCTCGAATGTTCCGCTGCCGGAGCAGAACCTGCTGGGTATTGCCGCCGGCCTGCTGCTGCAGCGCGTACTGCCGTTGCGCCTGGGCGGCGGGACGAACCATGTTGTGCCCGGCACCCGGCGGCCGGGCACGCGGCAGCCCCACGCCGGCGGGCAGCGCTTCGATGGGCAAGAGGTCATTGGCCTCGGCGCCTTGGCAGCGGGGTGCTTGGTAATCGGCTGGTCCTGGGCAGCCGCCCGCGAAACGCGCCTCGCGGACCCCGGCGTGCTGGTCACTTCAGGACCCTATGCCCTCTGCCGCAACCCGATGTACGTCGGCTGGTCCCTCCTTCACCTGGGGATCGGCCTGGTGCGTGATGACGCGTGGATTCTAGCCGCCCTCCCGTTTTCGGCCGCCGCCGTCCACCGGCAGGTACTCCGTGAGGAGTCGCTGCTGGCGGACAAATTCGGTGACAGCTTCAGGTGCTACGAGCGCTCCGTGCCACGCTACATTCCTGCGTTTGTCAGCCGTGGGCGAGGATGGTGTCGATCAGCCGGGCCAGCTCGGGTGCATTGTTCGGGGTGACTTCAGGGCTGGCCTTCGCCTCTGGGCGTCCACCCCGGCTTTGGCGGGAGTCTTGACGCCAGTGCAAGGATGAAGGCATGTCCTTCTTCGACGACATTCCCGAACCGCCGCCGAGGCCCCGCCCGCCCCGGCACGTCCCGCCGGTGTGGGCCGGACCGCCGTCTGACGAGCTTCCTGCGGTCATTTCAGTGGGGCAGTTCCTTCACCGGTCTGACCGGATGGTCATGGCGGCGAAAAGTGTCGAGGTCTTTTCTGCCGGGTGCCTGTTCGAGGTGGTGTGGGCAGTCCGCCGGTCCAGCGAGAAGGACAGCGAATGGAGCCTTATCACCGATCAGTGCTTCAACCGGGGCGGCTACAGGCCGGATGCGGCGGGCGGCCACGGCGGCGCCCTCCGTTTCGGCGTCGCCTTTCCGGACGGGCGGAAGACCACGACTTCCCGGCTGCACCCGGGCATGTTTGACGGATCAGAGACAGTGGCGGGGCCGGTCCTGATGATGGCAGGCGGCAGTGGGGGCTCGGGCAGCGATGATGAGCTCTTCGCCTCCAGCAAGTTCTGGCTGTGGCCGCTTCCCCGGGGCGGCGACAGCCGGGTGGTGGCGCAATGGGACGACCTTGGCATGGCCGAGGTGTCGGTTCTGATCAGCGGAGAACAACTGGCGGCGGCAGCTCCGAAAGTGCAAAAGTACTGGGCCGGGCAGTGACCCCGGCCGGGTCATAGCACTGGGCTGGGCCACAACACTGTTCCGGGCCGTGGAAGGCGCCGATGGGGCGCCCTCACCGGCTGTCAGGTGGGGTTATGCCCAGAATGCGTCGCCCTTGGCGGTGTCCTGGAAGAACTCCCGTCCCTCAGTGATCTTGCCGTCAGCTACCCGGAATGCGATTACGCCGTCCTGGTCCAGGGCCCGGCCGCCGTTCTCGGCCTGGTTGTGCTGCACCGCAATAGTGTTGGTTTCCCCGCCGATGATCTCCTCAACTGTCACCTTCAGGTTGCCTCCTGAACGGGCACCGAGTTCACCGAAATAGGCCAGGATGGCGTCGCGACCCTCCTTCTTTCCGGACAGCACGCCGTCTCCGGCGACGTGCCAGACTGCGTCCTCCGCGAATATTTCACCAAGGGTTGCCATGTCACCTGCGCTGAATGCCTCGTATCCGCGCCGGACCAGTTCAACATTCTCCTGGGTTCCCATTTCGGGCACCTCTCCGTCATCATCGTCGGGTAATTCCCGGACGGACTAAGGCTATTCCCAGCCAATATCCTTGTCGATGGATCCCGGAAACAGCAGTGCCTAGGTGTCGAGCTCCCAGTGGATGCGGATGGCATCGGCGACGGGCGCGGTGGCGACATCCACTGTGAAGGCCACTGGCGCGGTTCCGGTCTCTTCTATAACGGTGTCGTGGTAGACGCGGCCGCAGGCGGGGCACAGGGTGTAGAGATCCTCGTCTTCCGGCCACGCGGCCAGGCCGGCAGGCACTGGCGTATCCCCGCCAAGGTGGACCGGCATGCCTTCGGAGTTGGCCTGGATCAGTCCTTCATCGCCCACAGTGTTTCCGCATATGCAGGTGATGGTGGTGACATCATGGCCGGTGACTTGGGCGAATTCGGTTTCCATGGCGCGCTCCGGGGTTGTAGGAACTGATCACGACTGCCGAACGCGTAACAGAACCGGCGCCGGCCCGCGCGCGTTGATGTCTTCGGCCCTGCGCATGGTGACTTCCACCGCGTGCGCCACGACGGCGGCGAGCGCCGCGGCGGCATCAGAAGCTCCTGCGAGGCCGTCCTGCATGGCACGGCGCTGCTGTTCCGAACCGGTCCCGCGGTCCAGGATCCTGCGCACGCCTTTCCGGGCCAATTCCAGTTCGTCCTGTTCCGCCAGGACCGGCGCCACGAAGTCCACCAGCGCCTCCACCACTTCCTCGGCCGGAGCCGGGCGGAACGTGCCGAAATCGAGCAGTTCACCGCGAAGCCCGCAATTGCTGGCCTGCCACGCCGCCATCCGCAGGAGCACGGTGGGGACAGGGGCGGGGTCAACTCCGGCCCGCCATTCCCTGCTGGCCGACTCGACCAGGCCGCGCACCAGGACGGCGATCAGCGCAGCGTCCTCGGCCTCCAGGCAGACGTCGGCCACACGGACCTCCACCGTGGGGTGGTTGCGGGACAGCCGCGCGTCAAAATAGATCATCCCCTCGTCCAGCAGCACGCCGCTGTCCAGCAGTCGGGTGACGACCCGCCGGTACATGGAGTGCGTGCCGAAGATCTGGGACGGGCCCGACGTCGGCCAACGGTTCCAGGCCTGCGTGCGGTAGCTCTCGAAGCCGGTCTCCACGCCGTTCCAGAATGGCGAGTTCGCGCTGAGCGCAGTCAGCACCGCCAGCTTGTCCCTGATCCGGTCGAGGACAGCCACGCCTTCCTCGGGCGACTCGATGAACGTGTGGACGTGGAACCCGCAGGTCAGCTGCTCGTGGACTGTGAGCCCAAAACGCTCCTGCATGGTGGCGTAGCGGGGGTTCGGCGTGGTGTGCGTCGTGGAGGCAATCGGCGATGTTGCCAGCGCGGCCACCCGTGCGCTGTGTTTCTTGGCGGCGCGGTCGGCCAGTCCCCGGCCCTCGCGGATCTGGTGGAGCAGCTCCGCGTAGTCGAGGCACGGCCGCGTCTGCGTCTCGATCTGCTCAAGTTTCAGCTCGGCAGTCAGCCCAGTGGCGTCGTCGTCATTCGTTGAGTCGTTCGTTGCGTCATGCGGGTCCGGAATCCTCGGCTTGTCCGGGGAATCGTCGGCGGCGAGCTTCCGCCCTGTCAGGAGGGCGTCCGCCAGCGCCAGCGGCTCCCCGGTCACGGGGTCCACGATCAGCAGCTCTTCCTCAACCCCGAAAGTTCGCATGCATACATTGTGCGCCCGTGTCGCCGGGTTAGACAGGTTCCGTAACGGAAGCTCATGAACGGACGGGCACGCTCTGGGACGCGCCGTCGCCCGCGCGTCGCAGAGCGGACGTCAGTCCTGGAAGTATTCGATCTTCGCGCCGATGGTGTTGAGCCGCTCGGCCAGGTCCTCGTACCCGCGCTCGATCACGTAGATGTTGCGCAGCTCAGACACTCCCCGGGCCGCCAGCATGGCCAGCAGGATGCACGCCGCCGGGCGCAGGGCAGGCGGGCAGCCCACTTCCGCGGCACGCCACCGCGTGGGTCCGTTCACGTAGATCCGGTGCGGATCCAGCAGCTGGACGCGGGCTCCCAGCTTGTTCAGCTCGGTCAGGTAGATGGCGCGGTTCTCGTAGACCCAGTCGTGGATCATCGTCTGGCCTTCGGCGTTGGCTGCAATGACGGCAAAGAACGGCAGGTTATCGATGTTCAGGCCGGGGAACGGCATCGGGTGGATCTTGTCCGCGGGGGCATGCAGGGCAGAAGGCTTCGTGGTGACGTCCACCAGCCGGGTGCGCCCGTTGCGGGCAAAGTACTCCCCGGAGATCTCCAGTTCCTGGCCCATCTGTTCCAGGGTGGCGAGTTCGATTTCCATGAACTCGATGGGGACACGGCGGATGGTGACCTCAGAATTGGTGACGATGCCGGCGGTGATGAGGCTCATCGCTTCGATGGGGTCCTCGGACGGGAAGTATTCGATGTCGACGTCGATGGACGGCTGCCCGGTGATCTTCAGGGTGGTGGTCCCCACCCCCTCGATAACAACGCCCAGCCGCTGCAGGTAGAAGCAGAGGTCCTGGACCATGTAATTGGGGCTGGCGTTGCGGATGACTGTGGTGCCGCGGCGGTGCGCCGCGGCCATGATCGCGTTTTCGGTGACCGTGTCACCGCGTTCGCTCAGCACGAAGGTGCGGTTGTCGCCGTCGGCCGGCGGAGCCTGCACGGAATAGAAGCCGGACTTGGCTTCCACCGAAAGGCCGAACTGGCGGAGGGCCTGCATGTGCGGCTCCACAGTTCGGGTGCCCAGGTCGCAGCCGCCCGCGTACGGAAGCCGGTACTCTGCCGACTCGTCCAGGAGCGGCCCGAGCAGCATGATCACGCTGCGGGTGCGCCGGGCGGCTTCCACGTCCATGGAATCAAGGTCCAGGACGGCGGGACGGCGGAGCTGCAGGTCGTTGGCGTTGAGCCATGTGCACTCGACACCGATGCTGGTCAGCACCTCGACAATCCGGTTCACTTCCTCGATCCGGGCCAGGCGCCGCAGCGTGGTGGTGCCGCGGTTGATGAGGCTGGCACAGAGCAGCGCCACGCCGGCGTTCTTGCTGCTGTTGACGTCCACGGAACCGGAGAGGGTGCGGCCGCCCTCCACCCGAAGGTGCGTCATCTGCGGCCGGCCGACCTTGACGATGCTGCGGCCCACAATCGCCTCGAGCCGCTGGATCATTTTCAGGCTGAGGTTCTGCTTGCCCTGTTCCATCCGGGCGATGGCGCTCTGGCTGGTTCCCAGCTCGGCCGCCAGCTGCCCCTGGGTCCAGCCTTTCTCGCCGCGGGCATCGCGGAGCAGCAGGCCTACGTGTTCAGCGGTCTCTTGAGTCATATGACGAAAATATCACGCATGAGCTATTTGGTCATGCGAAACGCCGGAAAGTGCACTTGAACTCACAGAATATCCACTTCGTGCGATATGTACGGGGTTGATTCTGCTCTCGCTTGTCCTGACGTGCACCCTTGGCGGCTGCTCCCTTGGAGGAACCACCATGCCTGAAGGAAACGACAATCTGAACAGCCTGGTGCTGGAAGCGGCGACCACGGGCACAGAGCTGAGGTTGGCCGATGCCACCGACTTCGACTGGGACGAGGCAGGCTTCGTCACCGAGGGGACACCCGCGAAAGACCTTGAGGCAGCGTTCGGCGAGGCGGTCACGAGGGAGAACCGCTACACGGCTTCCCCGGCGCTGTTCATCTTCCTCAAGGACGGCAAGGTCGCCAAGGCCATTCGTATTATTCCGGATGCCTTCTTCGGCGAGGATGCAAAGAAAAAGTACGGGCGCGACGTCGTGCTTACGCCGCTGGAAGGCCACAGGGGATTCCTCCACTGGCGCGAATAATGCTGGCGCGTCACCACTCCGAGGCGTGGCCCGGGCGGTCTATTGCTGCTCGAGGAACACCATGTTCCAGGTCCCCGCGCCGACTGCCGCGGAGACGGCCGCGGCGGCAATGAGGAGCCCGCCGAGGACCACCCAGATATCCAACGCACTGTACGTCGATTCCCGCGCCCAGGTCCGTTGCGCGCCGCCGAAGCCGCGCGCTTCCATGGTGACCGCGAGCCGTGAAGCCCGGCGGATGGCCTGCACCAGGAGGCCGAAGCTCTGCCCGAGCGTCGCCCGGAGACGCTGCGCGGGAGTCCCGTGCGAGCCCACGCCCCGCGCGCGCCGGGCCATGCCGATGGTCTGCCATTCCTCCGCCATCAGCCCGACCAGCCGCATGGCCGCCAGCGTGCCCAGTACAAAGCGGTGCGGCAGCTTCGCCTTCTGGGCCAGGGCATCCGCCAGGTCGGTGGGGTCCGTACAGCTCATCAGCAGCACCGCGGGAAGGGCGATCGCCAGTCCCCGCAGCAGGAACCCCAGCCCCAGCTCCAGCGAGCCTTCGCTGATGGACCAGATGCCGACGTCGAGCAGGATCCTTCCGGTGTCCGGCGCGAGGATCGAGGTGCTCCAGCCGCCCAGCGCGGCCGCCACGATCAACGGCCACCCGCGCTGCCACAGCAGCGCGACGGTCAGGCCGGCCAGCGGGAAGAGCAGCAGTTCGAAGGCCAGCGCTACGGAGGCGGACACCCAGTCGATGGACAGCGCCAGCACCACGGTCATGAGCATCACGACGCCGAACTTGGCCAGCGGATTGGCCCGGGTGAGCAGGGCATGGTTGGCGTGCAGGGTCAGTGCTTCCCTCATGGCGCGGCCACCTCGGGATTGCGCGGGCCGGGTTCCTGCGCAGCAAGATTGAGCCGGGGCGCGCCAAGTTTCAGCTCGGTGCCGCCCAGGACGTCGCTGAACTCCTGGTCGTGGGTCACGGAAACCACGGCCGTGCCGGCGTCGAGGAGTTCGGAGAGGAAGGACGCCAGTTCCGCCCAGGTGTTGGCGTCCTGACCGAACGTGGGCTCATCGAGGATCAGCACCTTGGGATGGGCGGCCAGGACGGTGGCGACGGACAGCCTGCGCTTCTCGCCGCCTGAGAGTGTGTAGGGGTTCGCGTCCACGAGTTTGGTCAGCCGGAGGCGTTCCAGCAGTTCGTCCACGCGTTCCTCTCCGTGGCCGAGGTGCCGGGGGCCGAACATCAGCTCGTCCAGCACCCGGCCGGTGACGAACTGGTGCTCCGGCTCCTGGAACACGGTTCCGATCCGGGCGATCAGCTGCTCCGCCTTCCATTTGTACGGGTCAATTCCGGCGCCGTCACTGAGCTCGACCGTGGCGGATACCTTACCCTCCACCGGCTGGAGCAGCCCGGCGAGGGTCAGGGCGAACGTGGATTTCCCGGAACCGTTGGGGCCGGTGATGGTCAGCGCCTGGCCGGCCCGGACCTGCGCCGTGATGCCGGACTGCACCGGGACCGGCGGAACGGTTTTGAAACGCCGGCGGCGGGGACGCTCGCGGGATACCGCCAGGCTTTCCGCAGCCAGCAGCAGGTCCCCGCCGGCGGGCACTCCGGCACCGCGCCCGCCAGTGGCACCCGGCACTCCTGCGGCACCGGAACGCGTCCGTGTGGCAGGCACATACCCGGGCACCCAGACGCCGGCGGCCACGAGCATGTCCCGGGCCTGGGCCAGGACCTGGTCCGGGGACCCGTCCAGGAGCACTGCGGATTCCGTGGCCGATCCCGGCTGCAGCACCACGATCCGGTCCACGAGGTCCTTCCACACGCCCACGCGGTGCTCCACCACCACCAGGGTTGCCCCCGTTTTGTCCAGGCACCGGCCCACGGCGTCGCGGACCTCCAGCACACCGGCGGGGTCGAGGTTGGCTGTGGGTTCGTCCAGGAGCAACAGTCCCGGGCGCATGGCGAGGATGCCGGCGAGCGCCAGGCGCTGCTTCTGGCCACCGGACAGGGCCGACGTCGGGTGGTCCAGCGGCAGGTGGGCCAGCCCGACGTCGGCGAGCGCCTCCCCCACACGCTTCCAGATGTCCCCGCGCGGTACGGACAGGTTTTCGGCGCCGAAGGCGACGTCGTCCCCCAACCGGGAGAGGACCACCTGCGTCTCGGGGTCCTGCTGCATCAGCCCGGCACGTCCGCGCTGGGCGCGCGGCGGGGCGCCGTCGATCAGCAGGGTGCCGGTCTCGTCGGAGTCCTCGGCGTCCGGGGCGCCCCCGTGGTGGGCACCGGCGTCGCTGTCACCGAGCACTCCGGCAAGGGCATGCAGCAGCGTGGACTTGCCCGCGCCGGAGGGGCCGAGGAGGAGTACACGCTCGCCCGGCTGAATTTCCAGGTCGAGGCCATGGACTGCCGGCTGGGACCGGCCGGCGTGCCGCCAGCCCCAGCCCCGTGCCGTGACCGCCGCGGGGCGGACGCTGTCGGAAAACGTCATGAGCAGTGTGCCGTCATCAGGAGAAGACGGGCTCCGTGGCTGCCTTGCGGGAGGCGAAGGAGCTCAGCACGCCGGTCCTGGCCAGACCGCGCGTGGCGATCCAGGACAGCCCCCCAGCGATGATGGCGCCTGAGATGGCGGTGAAGATGATGTAGGCCAGTTTGTCACCGGCAGCGTATGCGATGTTCCAGCCCCACGGCGCGAACGCATCGTTCAGTCCGCAGAAGAAGCCTGCCGCGGCGCCGGCCAGCAGCGAAACGGGCAGGTTGAACTTCTTGTAGACGAACACGGCGAAAATGATTTCCGCGCCGAGGCCCTGCACGAAGCCGGAGAACAGCACGGACGCGCCGTACTGCGAGCCCATGATGAGCTCCCCGGTGGCAGCCACGGTTTCGCAGAAGATGGCAGCGCCCGGCTTGCGGATAATCAGCATGCCCAGGACGGCGGGAATCATCCAGCCGCCGGCGATGAGGCCGGTCAGCGGCGGGTATACGGCGTTCATGGGCGGCGAAACAGCGGCGGCACCCTGGGACCATGCCCAGAAAATAACGCCGCCGGCCACCGCGATCAACGCGGCAACAACAATGTCCACCACGCGCCAGCTCTTCTTGCCGTGGTGCAACGTCTGCTTTGCAGAAATATCAGTCATGTCTTCCTCCTGAGGTACAGGAGGGGAGAGTGTTTCCCGGCCGGACCGCGGCTTCCGCCGCCTGCTGCCGGACACTCTGAGAACTCGACTCCCTTGCGCCGGTACTAACCGGATCAGGTTCGAGGGTCTGCGGCTGTCCGCACTCTCAGCGCCCGCCTCCGGTTCCCCTGGACTGCTCCAGTGATGCCCGACGGCGACGCTCCCCTGTCGTATCAAATCGCCCTTGTGGGCGTTGATCAGTTTACACCCGGGGGCCCGCGAAATCCCGGGGGAAGTTGTCACAATCGGGCGGCCCGCCGCCTTGTTCCGGCGGAAGGCTGACCGTGCTCCGCGCGCTCAGGGGGCTAGGCTAGGGGAAGCCCTGTTTCCGCCGTCTTAGGAGTACCTGGAATGAGTCTTTTCATCAAGCTGCTTGGAACCGGAGTGAGCCTGCTGGCCGGATTCGCCGGCACCAAGGCCGTTGACGTCATCTGGGAAAAGGTCACCGGCAGGAAGCCTCCCAAGGGCGACAAGGATGACGTTCCCACCACCCTGCGCAGCGCCCTGACCTTTGCCCTGATTTCGGCAGCCGTCAGCGCGATCATCCAGGTTTTGGCCAACCGCGGCACCCAGCGTGCCATCACCCGCTTCGCCAAGAGCCAGGACATCGTCTAGCCCACATCCCTATTGGAGTTTTTGTCCAGAAAATGGCCGATGAGCGGGCTCGAAGTCGCGTTATCTGGACAAAAACTCCATGGGAAGTCAGGCCCGGCCGCTTGCTTCGTCGTCGTCCGCGTCACGTTTGTCGGCGGCTTTCTGCACCACGGCTTCCAGCTCGTCCGTGGTGAGGAGTTCCCGGTGCAGGTGCTTGGTACGGTAGCCGGCCCTGCCCACCATGTGCGCGGACACCGGCACGGTGAGCACCTGGAAGATCCACGCCACGAACAACACGGGCCACACCCACCAGGTCCGCAGCTGCAGGCCCACCGCTGCCAGCAGCAGGAAGAGGCCCAGCACCTGGGGCTTGGTGGCGGCGTGCATCCTGCTCATCAGGTCGGGGAAGCGCAGCAGGCCAACGGCCGCGCCGAGGGACATCAGGGCGCCCACCACCATAAAAACGGCAGAGACCGTGTCAATGACTGTGTCCACGCCGGATACCTCAGGATTCATTGGGCTGCTCCCGCCGGTCCGCCACGAAGCGGGCCACGGTCACGGACCCGATGAACCCGATGATGGACAGCGCCACGAGCAGCATCAGGTTGTTCAGATGCCGGTTGACGGCCATGTCTATGCAGAGCGTGGCCCCGATGATGGCCAGCAGCACGTCGGAGGCAAGGACCCGGTCCAGCAGGGACGGGCCGATGGCGATGCGGACAATTGCCCCGGCTGCCGCGAGGGACAGGATCACAGCCGTCACGGTCAGCACGATCTCCATCATGAGTCCACCTCCTGTTTCAGCTCGGCAAGTTCCTCTTTGGTGCCCATGATCCTGATCAGCCCGGCCTCGGTGTCCCGGACTTCCTTACGCAGGCTCATCACGTCCTCCCCGTTGCGGACGTTCAGCCCGTGGATGTAGAGCGTGGACGTGGAGCGGTCCACCTCCACCACCAGCGAGCCCGGAATCAGCGATATGACGTGGCCGGTGGCGGTCACCATCAAGTCCGAATGGCTCCGAAGCTGGACGGCCACGACGGCGTTGGTCACCTTGGGCCCGCGGGCCATGGCCAGGTACAGCACCTGGAAGCTGGCGGCCACGACCTTGCCCAGGAACACGATCGCGAACGCGACGGCACGCACAACGCTGAATCGGCCGCCCAGTTCCACCGGGGGCAGGTAGAACAGCCTGGCCACCACCACGGCGATGAGCGCCCCGAACAGGAGGTTGCCGGGGCTGAAGTCCTGCCAGAGCGCCGCCCAGACAAACACCAGCCAGACCAGGAGCGGCAGCTCCTGCCGGAGGGAGATCCGCCGGCGGCTCATTTCTGCGCCTCCTGCCAGGCAGGTTCAGGCTGGGCAAGTTCAGGCTGGGCAAGTTCAGGCTGGGCAGGTTCAGGCTGGGCAGGTTCAGGCTGGGCAGGTTCAGGCTGGGCAATCGGGTGCACCGGCGCGTTCTCGCCCAGCACCGCCTGGATGTAGGCGGACCGGTCCAGCATCTCGACGGCGGACTGGTCCGCCACCCGGAACAGCGGCCCGGCGAAGACGGTAAGCGCCACGCCGAAGATCACCAACCCCATGGTTGATCCCACCATGGTCCGCGGCAGCAGCGTGACGTTGCGTTTGCCCGCGCGGTCGCCCGAATCGGCGTCCTCAGGGGAGGCCAGCAGCACGGGATCCGGGTTCTCGGCGTCCTCGGGCTTGCGCCAGAACGCACGGTTCCATACCCGGGCAACGGCAAGGAGCGTCAGCAGGCTGGTCAGGACGCCGCCGATCACCAGGGCATAGGCCAGCGGTGTGCCGAGCTCTACGCCGGCCTGCATCAGCCCAAGCTTTCCCAGGAAGCCCGAGAACGGCGGGATCCCGGCCAGGTTCATGGCGGGAACGAAGAACAGCAGGGCAAGCACCGGGGACAGCTTGGCCAGCCCGGCAACGCGGTCGATCGACGAGCTTCCGCCGCGTCGTTCGATCAGGCCCGTAACCAGGAACAGGCTGGTCTGGATGGTGATGTGGTGGGCCACGTAGAACACCGCCGCGCCCAGCCCCGCCACGGAGGACATGGCCAGCCCGAACACCATGTAGCCGATGTGGCTTACCAGGGTGAAGGAGAGCAGACGCTTGATGTCGCTCTGCGCCAACGCACCCAGGATTCCCACCACCATGGTCAGCAGCGCCGCCACCATCAGGGGGGTGTTCAGCGAGTCCCCCGGAAAGAGGAGCGTCTCGGTGCGCACCATCGCGTAGACGCCCACCTTGGTCAGCAGGCCGGCGAACACCGCAGTGACGGGAGCCGGGGCCGTGGGGTACGAGTCAGGCAGCCAGAAGGACAGCGGGAAGACGGCCGCCTTGATGCCGAATGCCACGAGCAGCATCACGTGCAGCAGCATCTGCGTTCCCGGGTCCAGGTCCGCCAGCTTGATGGCCAGGTCCGCCATGTTGATGGTTCCGGTAGCCCCGTAGATCATCGCGATCGCGATCAGGAACAGGACCGATGACACCACGGAGACCACCACATAGGTCACGCCGGCGCGGATACGGGGGCCGGTTCCGCCGAGGGTCATCAGCACGTAGCTGGCCGTCAGCAGGATCTCGAACCCCACATAGAGGTTGAAAAGGTCCCCCGAAAGGAACGCGTTGGACACCCCTGCCACCAGGATCAGGTAGGTGGGGTGGAAGATCGACAGCGGGGCGTCCTGGTCGCCGTCGGCCATGCCCTGGCCGGTGGCGTACACCAGCACCGCGAGGCTGACCGTGGAGGAGACCACCAGCATCAGCGAGGAGAACTGGTCCACCACCATCACGATGCCCCACGGCGGCAGCCAGCCGCCGATGTTGACGGCCGCGGTTCCGCCGTCCCACACCGAAGCCAGCAGGATGCACTCCAGCAGGAGGGTCAGGGACAGCAGCGTGATGCTGACCACCCGCTGGGCCCGCGAGTGCCGGATCAGCACGAACGTCAGGGCGGCACCGAGGATGGGAAGTACGACGGCGAGCGGGGCAAAGCTTGCGATGTTCACTTCACACTTCCTTCCGGGCCGGGGGTCACGTTTTGGGAGCCGGGCTGTTCTTCCGCGGCGGCGTCTTTGGCGCGGATGCTGTGGTCCCCCGCTTTCACGGTGGCGTGCTCCGGGCTGTCGCCGGAAGCGCCGTCGCCGGAAACACCCGAATCGGAAATTCCCCGGCCGTCGGATCCGATCATGGTCAGCGGAAACTCGGACGTCTCGACTGGGATCTCGGAATCGTCCTCGGCATCGAAGCTGGGGGTTTCGGCCACGCGGATGTCTTCGACGTCGTCCTGGATCTCATCGCGGCGGGCCAGCACCCATGAACGGTAGATGATGCCCAGCATGAACGCGGTCACCGCGAAGGAGATCACGATCGAGGTCAGGATCAGCGCCTGAGGGAGGGGGTCGTTGTAGTCCCGGGGGTCCGTGTCCTTGCTGAACATGGGTGCCAGGCCGGCGTAGCCGCCGGTGGCCAGGATCAGCAGGTTGGTCGCGTTGGCCAGCAGCATCAGGCCCAGGAGCACCCGGGTGAGGCTTCGTTCCATGATCAGGTAGATACCGCAGGCATAGAGGGCTCCCATGACCGTCAGCAGTGTCAGGTTGACGCTCATGCTTTCCCCCTCCCGGTGGTTTCCGCGGGAACCCCGTCCGGTTCCTGGCCTTCGGTCTCGCCGGCGGGGCGCTCTTCAAAGTGTTCATCGATTTCGGCGCCAAGGCTGCGCAGCACGTCAAGCACCAGCCCCACCACCACGATGTAGACGCCGATGTCGAAAATGGTGGAGGTGACGAACTTGATGTCGCCGAACACCGGCATCCACAGTTCGATGATGGCGCTCTGGAAGACCTGGCCGCCGAGCAGCAGCGGCACCACCCCCGACGCCGCGGCCGTGGCCAGCCCGATGCCCAGGAGTGTTCCCGCGCCCACCGGGGTGGCTTCCCGCAATTCGAAGCGGCCGCCGGCGAGGTACCGGATGGTCAGGGCGAGCCCGGCCATCAGCCCGCCGGCGAAGCCGCCGCCGGGAAGGTTATGGCCGGCGAGGAGGAGGTAAATGGAGAAAACGACCATGGAGTGGAACACCAGCCGGGTGACCACCTCGAAGATGATGGAGCGCCGTTCGGGAGCCAAGGTGCGTCCTGCGACGAGCCAGGCGTCCCGGGTGGAAGCTGCAAACTGGCGGGTCAGGGCCAGTGCGGCGCTGTCACGGGAGCTCTGGCCGGCAAGGGACCGCCGGCCCACCGTGCCTTCGGCCACTGAAGAGGAGGACCGGATGCCGTCGCCGCGCCCCTTCACGAAGATGAGGCTGGCCACGCCGGTGGCGGCAAGCGCGAGCACGGAGATCTCGCCGAAGGTGTCCCACGCCCGGATGTCCACGAGCGTGACGTTCACGACGTTGAGTCCCCCGCCGCCTTCGTAGGCGAGCCGCGGGAACTCCAGGGAGACGGGCGTCGCGATCCGGGCGCCCATGGCGTAAATGGCCACGAAGATCATGGTGACGCCGAAAGCCACCCCGATGATCACGCGGATCACGCGGTACTTGCCGCCGGTACGGTCCCGGAGCTCGGCCGGCAGGCTGCGCATGGCCAGGACGAACGCCACCAGGATGATGGTTTCCACCAGCATCTGGGTCAGGGCCAGGTCCGGTGCACCCTGCAGGGCGAACATGAGGGCGATGCCGTAGCCGGTCACCGAGACCATCAGCACCGCGAGGAACCGTTTGTTCGCCCGCACGGCAGCCAGCGCCCCGATCACGATGCCGGCCCCCGCCACGAGCTGAAGCGGAGAATTGGGATCAATGAAGTACAGGCCGTCCGGCAGGGGCTTCCCTGCAATGATCAGGGCGGTGAGGGGAAGCACGAACGCCACTGTGAGAATCACGGCAAGGTAGAAGAACAGCGAACCACGCTGCGTGCGTCCCGTGACCCAGACTGCCACGTCATCCAGGGCGCCGATGGTCACCTGGTAGGCGCGGTCGCCGTCCACCCAGGCCGGCACCAGGCTCTGACCCCGCGCCACGAGGTTGCGTCCGTAGAACATGGCCACACCCAGCAGGAAGGTGATGGCCGTCAGGCCGAGTGCGGGGGTAAATCCGTGCCAGAGCGCGAGGTGCCCTGCCGCGCTTGCCGGATCGCCGCCGTCGTGCACGAATTCCGCGGCGTACGGCTGGATCCACTCGTCCACCGGCGCCGGCCACAGGCCATAGACGATGGTGAGCAGGCTCAGCAGGGCCGGGGCGGCCAGGAAGGACGGCTTGATGGCTTTGAACGGTGTGGGCTCGATGCCCGGCTTTGCCGCGAAGGCGCCCCACATAAAGCGTGCGCTGTAGGCGAACGTGAGGATGGATCCCAGCACCAGCCCTGCGAGCACCACCAGTCCCCAGGCGTTCGGCTGGCCCGCGGAGTCAGGGGAGGTGCCGTAGTGCACGAAGGCCTCGAACACTGATTCCTTGGCCACAAAGCCTGCCAGCGGCGGGATTCCGGCCATCGAGGCGGCACCGATGGCCGCGACGACAGCCAACGCCCGGGATGACTTGTAGACCCCGGACAACTTGCGCAGGTCACGGGTTCCGGACTGGTGGTCGATGATGCCCACCACTAGGAACAGGGTGGCCTTGAAGAGCCCGTGGGCCAGGAGCAGGGCCAGCCCCGCCAACGCAGCATCCGGTTTACCTAGCCCCACCACCATGGTGAGGAAGCCCAGCTGGCTGACTGTGCCATAGGCGAGGATGAGCTTGATATCCGTCTGCCGGAGCGCCCGGTACCCGCCCATCAGCATGGTGGCCAGGCCCAGGACCAGCACCATGGGCAGCCAGTAGGCCGTTTCCGCGAACCCCGGCGCCAGGCGTGCCACGAGGTAGACCCCGGCCTTCACCATCGCCGCGGCATGAAGGTACGCGCTCACGGGCGTGGGCGCCGCCATGGCCCCCGGGAGCCAGAAATGGAACGGGATCAGTGCCGACTTCGTCACGGCACCGATGAGGATCAGTACGACGGCGGCGGCCACGGCTCCCGCTGCCGGCCCGCCGGCCAGCTCCGGAGCCTGCTCCAGGATGGCTGAAATCCGATAGGTTCCGGCGCTGAAACCCAACATGATGAGGCCCACCAGCATGGCCAGGCCGCCCGCCGTGGTGACCATCAGGGCCTGCAGCGCAGAGCGCCTGGCGGAAAGCCTGGTGCGGGCGTAGCCGATCAGCAGATACGACAGGACGGTGGTGAGTTCCCAGAAAATGAACATCAGGAGCAGGTCGTCGGCCGTGACCAGGCCGAACATCGCGCCGGCAAAGGCCAGGAGCTGGGCGCCGAAGCCGCCCAGGTTGCTGTCCTTGTTCTTGAAGTAGCGTGCGCAGTAGACCAGCACCAGCGCACCCACCCCGAGCACCAGCAGGGACATGATCCAAGCCAGGGCGTCCATCCGGAACGCGAGTTCGATCTTGAGTTCGGGGATCCAGGGCAGGATCTCGGTGACTGCGCCGCCCGTGAAAGGTGGTGCCGCGGAGGCTTGGCCGGATGCGCCCTGGTACACAGCGTCGCGTTGCAGAAGCAGCCAGGCGAACGAGCCTGCGGGGACCGCGGCCAGCGCGTAGAACGAGTTCCTGCGGAATTTCCGGAACAGGAACGGCGCCACAGCGGCCACCGCGAAATGCACGGCAAGGACTGTGATCACTGGTTATCTCCGCAACGTCAGGAATTCGATTGTCAAAAGTTGGAGCAGGCGGTTATTCGTCAGGTTCGGTGCCCACAGTTTATCAAGCGGACGCAAACACTTTTGACACGCACGGGGCCGGTGGGGCACGGATTCCCCGTGACTCCGGGGAGTTTCCACCTTCCGTTAACTCGTCGTTGCGCTTAGGGCGGATAGCATCAGCCTATGAACCCCGCCACCGCCTCCGCGGCTACGCAGCCCCCGTCCGAACTGGAGTCCGGAACGCTGGCCACCAGCAAGGGAAGGGTCCTCGCCTGGGCCGCCTGGGACTGGGGCTCAGCGGCCTTCAACGCCGTGATGACCACGTTTGTGTTCACCGTCTACCTGACGTCCAATGCTTTCGGCGGCGAGGACCAGGCGTCTGCGGTGCTCGGCGGTGCCCTCGCCATCGCCGGCGCCGCCATCGCCCTCCTTGCGCCGGTGACGGGCCAGCGTTCGGACACCGGCGGACGCCGCAAGCTGTGGCTTGGCGTCAACACGGCCGCCGTCTCCGCGCTGACCGGATTGTGCTTTTTCGTCTTTCCGCGGCCGGAGTTCCTGCTGCTCGGCGTCACGCTCATCGCCCTGGGCAACGTCTTCTTCGAGTTCGCGGGGGTGAACTACAACGCCATGCTGGCCCAGATCTCCACCCCTAAGAACATCGGCAAGGTCAGCGGCTTCGGCTGGGGCATGGGCTACCTCGGCGGCATCGTCGCGCTGCTGATAGTCCTGCAGCTGTTCGTCCAGCCGAGCTTCGCGTGGTTCGGCGCCTCCACCCAGGACAGCCTCAACATCCGGCTCGTGGCGGTGTTCTCCGCCCTCTGGTTCTTCATCTTCGCCCTGCCGGTCCTGTTCGCCGTGCCGGAACTGCCCAAGCCGCAGCAGGGCGCCAAGCTGGGTTTCCTGGCCTCCTACGGGTTGCTGGTCCGCCGCATCAGGGCCATCTACCGGACCAGCCCGCACACCATCTTCTTCCTCCTCGCCAGCGCCATCTTCCGGGACGGACTGGCCGCCGTCTTTACATTTGGCGGGATCATCGCCGCGGGAACGTTCGGGTTCGAACTGAAGGAAGTCATTTTCTTCGCCATCTTCGGCAACGTCGTGGCAGCTGTGGGAGCCATGATCGGCGGCTTCCTGGACGACCGGATCGGGCCTAAGGCCGTCATCATCGGTTCCCTGGTCGGCCTGCTGGTCGCCGGCACGGTCATCCTGGTCCTGGGCAACGGCAGCTATGTCTTCTTTGGCCAGGCCTGGGCAGGTGCCACCACGTTCTGGGTGTTCGGGCTGTTCCTGTGCCTCTTCGTTGGCCCTGCCCAGTCCTCGTCCCGCGCCTACCTTGCCCGGCTGGCGCCGCACGGCGAATCCGGGGAGCTCTTTGGCCTGTACGCCACCACGGGCCGGGCAGTCAGCTTCCTGGCACCAACGCTCTTTACGCTCTGCATCGCCGTGGCCTCCCCGCTCGTGGAACCGGGGGAAGCACAGCGTTGGGGCATCCTCGGCATCATGGTGGTGCTGCTGGCCGGACTGCTGGTGCTGCTGCCGGTCAAACCGCCCGGCAAGGTGCAGATCGCCGTGGTTCCTGACGCCTGAGCGGGCGGCCGGGAATTCGGCGGTTTCGGAGCCCCAACTGCCTCCGCGCGGACTAGGCTGGTGCCATGAACGTGGATGAGACAGACCTCCCTGGCCTCGGCAGGCGCAAGGATTTCATGACCACCTCGGGGCGCCGGATCGGCGTGGTGGAATACCGTGAGGGTCAAACCGAACTGATCGTTTCTACCTGGGACGATCCCGATACGTGCCAGGCGTCCATCCCCCTGACAGCTGACGAAGCCGCTACCCTGGGCAACCTCCTGGGTGGCCAACGCCTGGCGATGCAGCTGTCCGAGGAACACCGGGAGATCCCCGGAATCGTCACGCGCCAGTTCTCCATCGGCGCCGACTCGCCATTCAACAACCAGCCCATGGGGAAGGCCTGCATCCGCACGCGCAGCGGCGTCTCCATCGTTGCGATCATGCGCGAAGGAGAGGTTGTGCCCTCCCCAGGGCCGGACATTGTCCTTCACCCCGGCGACCTGCTCGTGGCGGTGGGAACGCAAGAAGGCCTCGACACGGCGGCCGATATCCTGCGCAACGGCTGAGCGGCATGGATCCGCTCGCGCTAACCCTCATCGAACTGGGGGCCGTAGTCTTCTGCCTTGGCCTGCTGGCCAGGCTGGCCGGGCGGATCGGAATGTCCCCCATTCCCTTGTACCTGGTGGGCGGGCTGTTTTTCGGGGCCGGCGGCCTGGTCAAGCTGGAGGGTATGCACGAGTTCGCACATCTCTCCAGCGAGATCGGAGTGATCCTCCTGCTGCTTATGCTCGGATTGGAATATACGGCCACCGAGCTGGTCACCGGGCTGCGCAGGTCGTGGCAGGCCGGCGTCCTGGACTTCGTGCTGAACTTCCTGCCGGGCGCAGGCCTGGCGGTATGGCTGGGCTGGGGAGTGGTGGGAGCGATGGTGATGGGCGGCGTCACCTACATCTCCTCCTCCGGCATAGCTGCGAAGGTGATTACGGACCTGGGCCGTATCGGTAACCGCGAAACCCCGGTAGTGCTCTCCATCCTGGTCTTCGAGGATCTGGCGATGGCCATTTACCTGCCCGTCCTGACCGCCACCCTGGCCGGCGTCAGCTTCCTGGTGGGCCTTCAGACAGTCGGAATTTCACTGGCGGTGGTCACTGTGGTGCTGGTGGTTGCCCTCCGGCACGGACACCATGTGTCCAAGGCGGTGCACAGCGAAAACTCCGAGGTCTTCCTGTTGAACCTCCTCGGCGCGGCCCTGCTGGTGGCTGGCCTCGCCGCCGCAATGCAGGTCTCGGCCGCAGTGGGTGCGTTCATGCTCGGCATCGCCATTTCCGGTGCCACCGCGCACAGCGCAACCCGCATCCTTGAGCCGCTGCGGGATTTGTTCGCGGCCATTTTCTTCGTGGTCTTC
Organism: Arthrobacter sp. NPDC093128; assembly: GCF_040683875.1. Lineage (NCBI taxonomy): Bacteria > Bacillati > Actinomycetota > Actinomycetes > Micrococcales > Micrococcaceae > Arthrobacter > Arthrobacter sp. NPDC093128. Next base: position 44,676 of record NZ_JBFBEY010000008.1, on the reverse strand, counting down.
GGCCTCAATACCGACCCCACGACCATCCCGCCGGTCCTTGGCTGGGCACTGATCCTTGCCGTCGTCACGGCCGCCACCAAAATGATCACGGGAATCTGGGCGGCAAAACGCGCAGGAATTGCCCTCCCCGGCCGCTTCCGTGCCGGTGCCGCGCTCATAGCCCGCGGCGAATTCTCCATCGTCATCGCCGGCCTGGCGGTGGCCTCCGGGGTGGTGCCGCATAACTTGGCGGCGCTGGCAACGGCTTACGTGCTCATCATGGCCATCATGGGTCCGCTGGCGGCGCGCTACGTGGAACCGATCGTGAAGATGTTGCGGCGCCCGGCTAAACCACAGCCCGCCCCCGCCGCCTAAACAGCGACGCTCTCTCAGATCCCGCCGCCCAAACAGCGACGCTCCCTCAGATCTCGGTGCGGTGGAAGTTCAGGTGGCTGCGGCTGGCGGTAGGCCCGCGCTGACCCTGATAGCGGTTGCCGTACTCACCGGAACCGTAGGGGAACTCGGCGGCCGAGCTCAGCTTGAAGAAGCACAGCTGGCCGATCTTCATACCCGGCCACAGCTTAATGGGCAGGGTGGCCATGTTGGACAGCTCGAGGGTGACGTGGCCGGAGAAGCCAGGATCGATGAACCCCGCGGTGGAGTGCGTCAACAGCCCCAGCCGGCCGAGTGAGGACTTGCCCTCCAGGCGTGCGGCGATGTCATCCGGCAAGGTAACTGTCTCGTAGGTGGAACCGAGCACGAATTCGCCCGGGTGGAGGATGAACGGCTCCCCGGAGTCCACTTCGACCAGACGGGTCAGCTCAGGCTGGTCCTCGGCGGGGTCGATGTGCGCGTATTTGTGGTTGTCGAACAGCCGGAAAAACCTGTCGATCCGCACGTCCACGGACGACGGCTGGACCATCACAGGGTCATACGGATCCAGGACAATCCGTTGGGAATCAATTTCGGCACGAATATCGCGGTCAGAGATCAGCACACTCAAAAATACCGCACCATTGCCCACCCCGCGGTCCGGGGCTACTGTTGCTGCTGTTAAGGAACGTCATTTCCGCTACAGGATGAGTCTGATGTTGCGGCTGTGACGGCGTCTCTCCCGGCAAAAGGGACGCCGACGGATCTGGGGTTGACTTGAGGAAAATTTCGGCACGGGCAACGGCGGCCATGATCTGCGCGCTGGCTCTCATCCCGCCTGCTGCCGGCCAGCTGGGGGGATTTTCCTCAAGCCCGGAATCCGCCGGGTCTTCAGCCATGGGGCACCAGACGCAGAGCGTCGCCCTCGGCCCGCCGTCGGCCACGTACGACGGCGGCACGGAAGCCGCCGCTGCGGCGCCGGGCCTCGCCCCCGCCGTGGACCCGGACATCCGGGCGGGCGACTCCGCCGGACTGGCAGATACGTCGGGAGCGGCGTCCGCTGTGGCCCCAGCCGGCACTATGTCCAAGGCAACCCTGCCTGCGTCCGATGCCGGAACGGCTGCGCCGCCAGCTGAGGACACCCCGCCCGAACCTGCGTCCATTCCACCGCTGTCCGCCACGGACGCGGACCTCGCGGCCTTGGCCCAAGCTCCGTCGCAACCCCCGGCCGTGCCCGCCGCCGCCACCGAGGCGCTCCAGACGGAATCCCTCACCACGGAAGCCCTGGTCAGGGACGACGCATCGTCGCAGATCAAAAACGTCTTCAACGCCATCAACAGCTACCGGGCTTCGTTCGGACTGCCCGCCGTGAAGTACCACGCCACGGTCGCCGGGATGGCGCAGGAGTGGTCCGACAGCATTGCCTCCCGCGAAGTGATAGAGCACCGCTCGAACTTCTGGACCGACTCCCGCGCCCTCAACCCCACCAACGGCGCAGGGGAAGTCATCGCAGTCCGCTGGGACCGCGACGCCGCACAGCTCGTGGAGTGGTGGAAGGGCTCACCTGCCCACAACGCCATCCTGAAGGACCCGCGGTTCAATGTGATCGGCGTCGGCATCACTTTCACGGACGGAAACTGGCAGACCACTCCCAACCGATACACCATGTGGGGTGTGGTGAACTTCTTCGGGTACAGCACACTCCCCGCCGGAACCATCACCAGCCCGGGCGGCAGCACTGAACCGCCGGCGCAACCCGTCACCGTCTGCGATCCGCTGGTCCGGCACATGCCCCCGACGGCGGACCTGGCGGCGGCGGCCATCAAGGGTCCAGGCGACCTTGTGTCCGTTAACTCGTCTGGCCAGCTCCTTAACCGCCCCTCGCTGGGGAACCGGCAATTCGGTGCACAGCAGGTCATCGGGAGCGGGTTTGGCACCGCCAAGGAAGTTTTCGTCACGGACTGGGAACGCGATGGCGTTTTTGACCTCCTCGTCCAATGGGCCGACGGGCGGCTCACGTTGCATGCGGGAGAGGTTGCCGGCGGCTTCCTCCCCGCCGTGACCCTGGGCCAGTCCGGATGGGCCGGAATGACCCTGGCCCTGGGAGGCTGGTGCGCCAACAACCGGCTCCCCCAACTGGTGGCACTGGACGGATCGGGGAACCTCTGGCTGTACCCCAACCGGGGAAAGGGCGACCTGGTGACCCGGACGCTGATGGCGTCGGGCGTCTCAGCCAACCGGCTGGCCATGGTGGATTACGACGGCGACGGTTTCCAGGATCTGCTGGCGCGGCAGACGGACGGCAACGTCCGCCTCTACCGCGGCTCAGGCGCACCGGCACCACGCGCCGAAGCACGCAGCGTGGTGGCCAGCGGATGGACGGACGTCACGGCGATCCGTCCGCTGCAGGATGTCACGGGCCTGAATTCGACGGGGCTGGCTCTCCGGCGCGCCGGCGACGTGGTGCAGTACTGGGACCTCAGCACCGGTGCGCTGTCCTCGCCGTCGTCCATCCCGGGTGCGTGGGCGGGGCAACGCCTGGCCCAGTAACGGCGCGACGTCCGGCGCAGTAACCGCCGGGCGGCTGGTACCCGGTGGCTATTGCTCCGTCGACCGGGCCTCCAGGACTGACTTGAGGCGTTCAAGTTGGGCGACTTCCGCCTTCATTGTCCGCTGGATCATGAAGTCCATGAGTCCGGCCAACCCCTTGGGCCGGAATTCCAGCGCGAACCGGACCCGGGTGTTTGTTCCCTCGGTGCTCAAGTAATAGCCGCCGTGCGGGCGTGCGGGACCGGCAACCACCTGGAACTGGATCTCGGCGCCCGGCCTGAGCTGGGTGATCTGGAAGTCCGCGGCAATGGGGCGCCCCGCCGGGCCTGTTAAGGTCTGCTGGTAAACGGCGCCGTTGGCGCCCACGGCGCCGGACCACAGTTCAATGCTGCGGATTCCTTCACGCCACGAGGGAAGATTTAGCCCGTCCTGCAGGAACTGGTACACGGTCATGGCATCGCGTTCAACGACGACCTCGTACTCTGCAAATGCCACGGGGATCCCTTAATTGTCGGACAGCTTTCTGATGTAGCCCGTTCCCCTGATACTGCAGCTAACCTCTTCAGGATATTCAGGAGTCGCCGCTTCGGAGCCGCCTGCGCCGTGCCTTAACCGAACAGTTATGGAACAGCCGGTCCCGCCAACGCAAGCGGGACGTGTTCACAGTGGCGCGTGTGCGAGCTGAAGGCGCCAACGTTTCCGGTGTCACTGTTCGGGGACGGCGCGCGCCTGGGGTAAAGTAAATCCGGTTGACGCAACCGGGACTATCAACCACATCGTGGCCGGTCCCCATGCGGCTGTAGCTCAATGGTAGAGCGCTAGCTTCCCAAGCTTGATACGCGGGTTCGATTCCCGTCAGCCGCTCCAATTTTCCCGCGGACTTCGCAGCGCCCGTTGCGGGCGCCTCCCAGCACCGCCCGCCACAGTCGCTTCCTGCGCGCCGTGGCCTGGCCCCGGGGCATTAGGCGCCTACCTGTATCGTCAGAAGTCAGGAACCCCTTCGGTTCCGCTACAGGAGCAATCATGGCTGACAAGTCCCCGCGTCAAGCAGCATCCAAAAAATCCGGCAAATCCATCAAGGAAAAACGCGCCGACAAGAGGGCCTCGGAAGCGCCCGCCAGCTCCCTCGACAAGGCGACCGCCGCCAAGTCAGCGAGCCCCAAAAAGAAGTGACCGGCTCCGTGAACCACCTCACCCTCGGAGTCCTCGCCAGCACGCGAAAGCCTGACGAACGGCGACTCCCGCTCCACCCCCTTCATCTGGACCGCATAGCACCGGAGCTCAGGCGGCAGATCATCCTTGAACAGGGCTACGGTGAACGGTTCGGTGTCTCGGACAGCCACCTGGCCTCCCTCGTGGGACGGATTGCCACCCGCGACCAGATCGTTGCCGACGCCGACGTCGTCCTGCTGCCCAAACCGCAGCCCGAAGATCTGGCCGAACTCCGCGACGGGCAGGTCCTCTGGGGCTGGCCGCACTGTGTCCAGGACCGCGGCATCACGCAGCTGGCCATCGACAAGAAGCTCACGCTGATCGCCTTCGAGGCCATGAACCACTGGGCCGGCGACGGCGGCTTCGGCCTGCATGTTTTCCACAAGAACAACGAGCTGGCCGGCTACTGTTCCGTCCTGCACGCCCTTGCCTTGACCGGGTCCACCGGTGATTACGGCCGGCGGCTTTCCGCCGTCGTCATTGGTTTCGGCGCCACCGCCCGCGGTGCCGTCACCGCGCTGAATGCCCACGGCATCCACGATGTCCAGGTGCTGACCAACCGGGGCGTGGCCGCCGTCGGCTCGCCCATCCACTCGGTGCGGATCGCCCAGTTCGACCATGACGACAAGGCGCCGTTCCTCAGCCAGGTCATCACCGAACGCGGCAGGGTGCCGCTGGCACCGTTCCTCGCTGCCAGCGACATCGTGGTCAACTGCACGCTGCAGGACCCCAATGCCCCCCTCACGTACCTGCGTGAAGAGGACCTCGGTGCGTTCCGTCCCGGCAGCCTGATCGTGGACGTGTCCTGCGATGAGGGCATGGGCTTCAGCTGGGCGAAAACCACCACGTTCGCCGAACCCATGCTTACGGTGGGCAGCCACATCGATTACTACGCCGTGGACCACAGTCCGTCCTACCTGTGGAACTCCTCCAGCTGGGAGATCAGCGAAGCGCTGCTCCCCTTCCTGGAAACCGTCATTTCCGGTCCCGAGGCATGGGCCGGAAACGAGACGATCGCCCGTGCCATCGAAATCCGCGGCGGAGAGATCCTCAACAAGGACGTGCTGCAGTTCCAGCAGCGGCAGGCGGAGTACCCGCACGCCCCTCTGGGCGCGTAGCGGCCGGCTGGTGCGCCGGTCCTGAAGGCCGGCGCACCGGCTGCTTCACCGTTCGCCTGACAATCCGGAGCAGGTGGCGCCGGTCCTTGAGGTCCACTTTGAGGGTCAGCTCACCGCGCCGGGCAAGTACGACGGCGACAGTCACCGCTGCCAGGACCGGCACCCCGCCGGAGACCAGGATGGCAGTGTGCGGGTCCAGGTGCTCGGCAATCCATCCGATCATGGGACCGCCGATGGCCTGGCCGCCGATCAGCACCATGATGTACAGGCTCATAACGCGTCCGCGGATTCCCATGTTGGAGCTGATCTGGACCAGCTGGTTCGAGGCGGTCAGGAACATCAGGCACCAGAACCCGGAGAGCACCATGGCCGCGCCGAACCACACCATGGACGGCGCCAGTGCCGCCAGGCAGAGCATGAGCCCGTACATTCCGGCGCCCAGGACCACTGACCGCAGCCGCAGGTGCCGGCGGCGGGTGGAGGCAATGGCCCCGGCCAATGCACCGAGCGCAACCAGCGCGTTCAGCAGGCCGTAGCCTCCGGCGCCGACGTCGTACACGTGGTCCGCGAAGGCGGCCAGCAGCACCGGCAGGCTCATGGCGAATACGGCGATGAACCCGGCCATCAGCCACGGCCAGTAGATGGTCGGCTTGCTGAGTGCGTACCGCAGCCCCTCCCGGAGCATTCCCTTGCGCTTGGGAGCAGGCGCACTGATGAACAACTGGTCCTTGCGCAGAAGCAGCAGCATGGCCACCGTTGAGCAGCAGGCCACGGCGTTTGCGGCGAAGGCCCAGCCGGCACCCACGGCGGTGAGCAGAAGTCCGGCGATTGCAGGGCCGATGAGTCCGCCCAGCTGGAAGGTTGTGGAGTTCACGCTGATGGCGTTGCGCAGGTACGTGGGGCCGACGAGTTCGTTGACGAACACCTGCCGGGCCGGCTGGTCCAGGACGGTGACAAGTCCCAGCACCAGGGCGATGGTGTAGACGTGCCACACTTCGATGCGCTGGCTGATCGCCAGGATGGCCAGTGTGGCCGCGAGGACCGCCGCGACGGCCTGGCAGAGAACCAGGATCTTCCGTTTCGGGAACCTGTCCGCCATCATCCCGCCCCACGGCCCCAGCACCAGGGACGGCATGAACTGCAGCGCCACGGTGATGCCGACGGCGGTGACCGAGCCGGAAAGCTGCAGCACCAGCCAGTCCTGCGCAATCCGTTGCATCCAAAGCGCCACCACCGCAATGAAGTGCCCGATGGCAAAAATGCGGAAATTGGGGACCCGGAGGGAAATGAAGGTGTGGCGCCACGGAAGCCGTTCAGTGACGACGGCGATCGGCTGGGTGGCGTCCGCGGGCCGCGGCGGCGCAGCCTGCGGCGGCGAAGTCCGCGGCGGAGTCTGCGAGGGTGGGGAACCGGCGGAGGCGGCGGAATCGATGACGGGCTGGCTGACGGTTGCCGTGGAAGGCGGAGGGGGTGCCACAGGGAATCCTCAAAAGGTGCGGGTGAGCGGGATACTTCCACGCTATGGTGGCCCAAAGTGATTATGGAAGCGTATTGTTCCTATAACTAACATTGCGAACCGCAATACTGCCTTGGCGCGGAGCCGCCCTCACGGGGGCTCCGACACCTGCGTCCGCCGCCCGCCACCCCAGGAGTGCCATGTTTGAACCCGCCCAACTCCGGTCCTTTTTGGCCGTTGCCGAGACCCTGAGCTTCACGAAAGCGGCGGAGCGGCTGGGGTTGGCCCAGCCCACCGTCAGCCAGCACGTGCGCAAGCTGGAAGCCGCGGCCAAGCGGGTGCTGATCGCCCGTGACACGCGGGACGTGCGGCTGACGGACAACGGCGATGCCATGGCAGGTTTCGCCCGGACCATCCTCGCGGCCCACGATGCCGCTTCCCGCTATTTCTCCGGGTCCGCCAAGCGCGGCCGGCTGCGTTTCGGCACGGCGGACGACCTTGCCATCACCGGCCTCCCCCGCATCCTCCGGGAGTTCCGCCAGATCTACCCGCAGATCAACCTGGAACTCACAGTGGGCCAGAGCGACCAGCTCTACAAGAAACTGAATGCCGGCCAGCTGGACCTGGTGTTCGTGAAGTGGGTTGCCGGAGCCAAGGACGGCACGGTGGTACAGCACGACGCGTTCGCGTGGGTGGGCCTGGAACAGACGGCACTTGAACCAGGGGATCCGGTTCCGCTGATCGCCTACCCCTCGCCCAGCCTTAGCAGGAAGCTTGCCATCGACGCCCTCGAATCCCGGGGCCGGACGTGGCGCATCACCTGCACCACCCGGCAGATCAGCGGCGTCCTGGCCGCGGTCCGGGCGGGAATCGGCGTGGCCGTCATGCCGTCCTCGCTGGTCCCCGAGGACCTCAAGATCATCACCCGCCGCTTTGACCTGCCGCCGGTGGGCGACGTCGACTTCACCCTGATCCGCAATCCGCTGGCGAATGCCGAGGTGATCGAGGCGCTCACCCAGGCGATTGTGGGGCGCACACTGAAGCGCTCCGCATAGCAGTTGAGTACCGCCCGAGTAATGGAACAATTAGCACTTAACCAAGTAAGTACCTTCCCGGGCATAAATGATTAGTGCGCGTAAGTGATTGAAGATATTACGCGCGTAATTTATGCTTGAATTCTGTTAAAGGTTATGCAGAAGCCAATGACAACGATTCGATGACGAACCGTGTCCGCCGCCGCTGCCTTGGGGGCGCCTGTCGGACAACGTTCGGGATAGGCATGCGATGACGCCAACCACGAACCACCCGCATCTTTCAGTCTCAAATTCGGTCCACTCACTAAAAACGGTACGCCCGCTGGCGGTAGGGACGCACCGCAACACGCCAGCACATCATGAATCAAGCGCACACGCTGATCTAGTCACTCAGCGCGAACCGCATGCCGCCGCAACCCTGGTGGACACCGAGTTTGTGGGTAGCCCCTACTGCGAGCGCTGCGGCACGGATGAGTTTATTTACTTGGAGACCTTCGTCCCGGCAAAGTACCGGCACGACGGCACCCTCCGGAAGCCGGGCGAAGTAACGTACTTCTGCACCGGCTGCGAAGATTTTTCGGCACACTCGGTCCCAGCCTCGTGGGTGCCGCCCGGCTGGTATTTGGGCTAGCCGCAACTCCGCTGACATTCACCTAACCTGACATACACCTAGACAGAAACGAATCGCCGCCGGCAGGCACCCGAGGGTGCCCACCGGCGGCGACTGCTTTTGGCCTGAACCCGTCTGGGTGAGGCTGCCGAACCGCCTCTTAGATCAAGCTGTCCGAGAGGTGGTTGGGCGTTCCGAAGCGGTGCGCGGTGATGCTGACGGCCTGCTCGTGCAAGAACGGCAGCAGCTCCACCCGACCGGCCTCGGTGACCGGGTGGCCGTAGATGGCCAGGTCCGGGCGCCCGCCGGTGGCTTCGGACAGCGCGGTCGCGTCGCCGCCCAGGAGCCGGATCCGTCCGCCGGACAGCTTGCCTGCCCCGGCGAGCCTCGCAGCGGAGGCCAGCCACGCGGCGTCGTCCTCCACGGTGACGGGGATATCCAGCGCACCGAGCGCCTCCTGCAGCGGTGCAGGAAGTTCGACAGCGGTGGATACCGTCAGTGCCGACCCGGCCAGGACGCCGGCGGCTACTGTCCGCACCAGGGCAGCGACGGGTTCATCCGCGGAGAGCCGAACGGTCACCGGCAGGGAGCGGTAGCGGAAAATGTTCCGCTCGGCGCTCAGGCCGGAGACATCCTTGGCGGTGCCGAACTCTTCGGCCCAGGCGAGGGCGTCGGAAGCAAGTGCACGCTGCAGGGCTTCGAAGGCGGGAGCGTCCAATGAGCCCTTCGCGGCACTGACCAGGCGGCGAACGCCCGGGTTGGTGACGGCTGCCGAGGCGCCTGCGGCTGTGCTGGCTTTGCTTTCCCAGCCACCGAGACCGGCGAGGTAGTTGGGTCCGCCCGCCTTGGTTCCGGCGCCGACGGCGGACTTCTTCCAGCCGCCGAACGGCTGCCGCTGCACGATCGCTCCGGTGATGCCGCGGTTGACGTAGAGGTTGCCTGCCTGGATGGTGTCCAGCCAGAGCCCGACTTCCTCCGTGTCCAGGGAGTGCAGGCCGGCGGTCAGGCCGTACTCCACCTGGTTCTGGATGGCGATGGCGTCTTCCAAGGTGTCCGCTGTCATGACGCCAAGCACCGGACCGAAGAACTCGGTGAGGTGGAAGTAGGATCCGCGGCGCACTCCGTAGCGGACGCCCGGGCTCCAGAGCCGGCCGGACCCGTCCAGCTGCCGCGGCTCAACGGCCCAGCTTTCGCCTTGGCCCAGGGTGGTGAGGGCGTTCAGGAGCTTGCCGTTGGCGGGTTCGATGATCGGACCCATCTGGCTGGTGGGGTCCTCCGGGTAGCCCACCTTGAGGGAGGTGACGGCGTCAATGAGCTGGTTATGGAACCGCTTGGAGGTGGCCACGGAGCCCACCAGGATCACCAGGGAGGCGGCGGAGCACTTCTGACCGGCGTGGCCGAAGGCAGAGTAGGCGACGTCCTTGGCAGCGAGGTCAAGGTCGGCACTGGGGGTGACGATGATGGCGTTCTTGCCGCTGGTTTCGGCCAGGAGCGGCAGGTCCTTGCGGAAGGAGCGGAACAGCTCGGCGGTCTCGTAGCCGCCGGTCAGGATCACGCGGTCCACGGCGGGGTGCGAGATCAGCTGCTGCCCGAGCTCACGCTCGCCCAGCTGGACCATGGTGAGCACGTCGCGGGGAACGCCGGCTTCCCAGAGCGCTTCGATCATCACGGCACCGCTGCGGCGGGCCTGCTTGGCGGGTTTGATCACGACGGCGGAGCCGGCGGCGAGTGCCGCGAGGGTGGAGCCGGCCGGGATGGCCACCGGGAAGTTCCACGGCGGGGTCACCACGGTGAGCTTCGCGGGCACGAACGTGGCGCCGTCGACGTCGTCGAGCTTGCGCGCGGACTCGGCGTAGTAGTGGGCGAAGTCCACGGCTTCGCTGACCTCCGGGTCGCCCTGGTCGATGGTCTTGCCGGTTTCGCTGGCCATGACTTCAAGCAGGTCGGCGCGGTGGGCCTCCAGGATGTCGCCGGCATGGTGGAGGACGGCGGCGCGCTCGGCGCCGCTGAGGGCGCCCCAGGCCTTGCCCTTTTCGACGGCCGTGGCGATGACCGTGTTGAGCGTCTCTGCGTCCGCGATGGTGGCGGCTTCCACGGAGTCATTGCCAAGCGTGGAGAACGGAACGCGTTCCAGGATTGCGCGGCCCCAGTCGCGGTTGGCCGGCAGGGATGGGTCAGTGTCCGGGGTGTTCTCGAAGGAGTCGCGCGGCATCGGCTCGGCCGCGAGGCTGCGGTTCTGCCGGCGGTTGGCCGGCGGAACCTGGTCGTCGAGCTCTGCCAGCGAGGCGAGGAAGCGCTGCTTCTCGCGCTCGAAGAGCGCTTCGTTTTCGCTGAGCTCGAACACTGCGGACATGAAGTTGTCCTGGCTGGCGCCCTCTTCGAGGCGGCGGATCAGGTAGGCGATGGCGACGTCGAACTCAGCCGGGTGCACCACGGGGGTGTAGAGCAGGAGCGAGCCGACATCCTTCTTGACGGCTTCGGCCTGTCCTTGCGCCATGCCGAGCAGCATCTCGAATTCGATGCCGGATTCCACGCCGCGCTGCTTGGCTAGCAGCCAGGCGAACGCGATGTCGAAGAGGTTATGGCCGGCCACACCGATCCGGACGTTCTTGATCCGGTCCGGATGCAGCGAGTAGTTGATGACGCGCTTGTAGTTGGTGTCCGAGTCCTGTTTGGTGCCCCATGTGGCCAACGGCCAGTCGTGGAGGGAAGCCTCGACGTGTTCCATGGGCAGGTTGGCGCCCTTGACGACGCGGACCTTGATCGCGGCGCCGCCGTCGGCGCGGCGGGCCGCGGCCCAGTCCTGCAGGCGGATCATGGCGGACAGGGCGTCCGGGAGGTAGGCCTGGAGCACGATGCCGGCCTCGAGGTTCTTGAACTCCGGCTTGTCCAGGATCCGGGTGAAGACCGCAATGGTCATGTCCAGGTCCTTGTATTCCTCCATGTCCAGGTTGATGAACTTGGCGTTCTGTCCGGTGCCGGCAAAGGAGGCTGCGAGGGCGAAGAGCGGAGTGAGCTTTTCCACGACGTGCTCCACAGCCTCGTCGAAGGCCCAGGCGGAGTGCGGGGCGACGGTGGAGGACACCTTGATGGAGACGTAGTCCACGTCCGGGCGGGCCAGCAGCGTGTGGGTGCCTTCGAGCCGGCGGGAGGCCTCGTGTTCGCCGAGGACGGCTTCGCCGAGGAGGTTAACGTTGAGCTTGATGCCGTCCGTGCGGATCTTCGCGATGGCCGGGCCCAGCTTGGCTTCGGTGGCGTCGACAATGAGGTGGCCCACCATTTCGCGGAGCACGCGGCGGGCGACCGGGATGACTACCTGCGGCAGGACCGGAGCCATGGTGCCGCCGAGGCGGACGGCGCTGCGCATGTACCAGGGGAGGAAGGCCGGGACCTTGGGCGCGAGGGCAGCTAGGTTCCGGGCGGCCACGTGGACGTCTTCCGGGCGGACCACGCCGTCCACGAAGCCGACAGTGAAGTCCAGCCCGTTGGGGTCCTTCAGAACACCGGCGAGCTGTTCAGCGGAGGCATCCACGGGGACCTTGGCGGCTTCCGTCAACCAGTGGCGCACCAGCCCGATTGCTTCCCCGGCCAGGGCCTGGGCTTCGGGCACGTGGGAGGCGGCTGCAACGGCCGGTTCGGTGGCCGCTTTCCCGGTGAAGACGCCGGGCTCCGTTGAAATGTTGGTCATATCTAACACTCGTTCTTTCCGTTGGTGAGGTCGTTCTTTCCTTCAGTATGATCCTCCTGTCACTTAAGATAAAGCGACGTTTTCTGAGTAATACAGGTTAGAAAACCCAATGATTAATAATCCCGTCCGAACGTTCGGAAATCACCCCGAACGCTCCCTCACTTCCTGCAGCTTTCCGGGTGACGCTCTCTCACTTCCTGCGGCTTTCCGGGTGACGCTCTCTCACTTTTCGGATACAGACGACGAACCCCCTCCCACCGAGGTGAGAGAGGGTTCGTCGATATGGCACCGGATCTGAGAGAGCGTCCGGTTATATGTTGCAGGAAGTGAGAGAGCGTTGGGCTGCTACCCGAGCAGGCGGGCGAGGGAATTCAACCCGGGAAGTCCGGCAAAAATCTGTCACGCGCGTTGACAGGTCTAGTCATTAGTGACATGGTTCACTCGTCTATGGCCCCGGGATGCCCGATATCCTGGGCGCGAATATGGGGGAATACATGACGAAACAGTTAGCCGCAAAACGACTGATACTCGGCTTCGATGCCGGATGCATGACGTGCAGCAGGATCGCCGAAGATGCCGCGGCGGCCAGTGGAGGGAAGCTGGAAGTCATGAATCTGGGCTCCTCGGAAATGGTCAAGTGGAGAACTCAGGCGCTTGGTGCGACACCGCCTTGGAAGCCAACCCTGGTCGAGCTGGTCGGCACGGTCACCGCCGTCCGCACCGGACCCGCTATCGGGTTCGCATTGATCCGAAACCTCGGCATGGCCGGCAGCTGGGGCGTCCTGAAGTCCATTGGCAAGCTCCGCCAGGAAAGCGGGGAGGCAAACCGAGGACCGGAGTTCGGACCCAGTCGAAGCGCCTTCCTTCGAGGGCTCACAGGGGCAGCATTGGGTGTCTCGATCCTGGCCGGTTCGGGTAATGCCGCAATGGCTGCCCCGAACCCCAAGAAGACGCGCAACAACCACTGGTTCGATGCCGTGGAAAGCGTCGCGAAGGAGGAACTATCTCCCGAGCAGGCCATGGCCGCCTGGCGCAAGGCCGTGGCAACGGATAACTTCGCCAAGCTCGCTGCCCTGCCAACCATGAGGGCCGGGCTGACGCTGCCAGCGCCTGAAAGCGTCCGGGGCGTTACCTGCGAAACCGAACTCGACAACGGACCGACTGTTCGCGGTGCTATGCACACACTCAAGAACGGCGGCGCGATGACCGCATTGGCGCTCATCGACGAAGACCGCATGACCGTGACGTACGAGGTCGCAACCAAGAGCGGCACCATCCGACGCCTCACAAAAGTGCATCAAGTGACGGGAGAACTGACGAGCCAGCTGATGGCTGAGGCTGACGACGGCGTTGCTACAGACATCAGCGCATTGAGGGCCTCAAACGATGACGGACTTACACCGATGGCGAATGGCTGCCCCGACTGCATGTCTCCACGTTGCGATGACATGGACTGGGGCTGCGCTGCCGCTTGCTGCGGCGCCTGCCGCTTTGCCAACTTCTTTGTGATGATGAGCTGCTTGGCCGTTTTTTGCCCCGGCTGCACCGTAGGGACATGCTGCCGCCGGTATTCGTGCCAGCCGATTGCTCGCTGCGGGCCCTACTAAGCAGGACCCTTCCTGCCCGCATGACGATTAATTAAGTAAGACCGCCGTCGGCGCCATGAGCACCGACGGCGGTCTTCGTTTTCAGCTGCTACCCCACGGGGCGGTGCATCTCCACAGCCTCTTCGTGCCGCGGGCTGTTCGGGTTCATCAGCGAGTGCTTGCGGCCGTAACCGAAGTAGATGATCAGGCCGATAATGAGCCAGATCACAAAGCGCCACTTGGTGTCCGCAGGAAGCTGCCAGATGAGCAGCGCGGAGGCCAGCACACCGAAGGCCGGGATGAACGGCATCAGCGGAAGGCGGAACGTGCGGGGCGCATCGGGCTTCTTGTAACGGAAAACGATCACGGCCACGCAGACCACCACAAACGCTGCAAGGATACCGATGTTGGTGAGGTCGGCGACCGCCTTGATTGGGAACACACCAGCGAGCAAGGCGGAAGCTACACCCGCAATCCAGGTGACACGCTGCGGCGTACCGTGGCGGTCCGTCTTGGAGAACCAGCCGGGCAGAAGACCATCGCGGCTCATGGAGAACCAGACGCGGGTGACGCCGAGCAGGAAGGTCAGCATCACGGTGAGGATGGAGAGAACGGCGAACACTGAGATGATGGTGGCAATCACCGGCAGGCCGACGCTGGTAAAGGCTGAGGCGAAACCGGCAGCAGGATCAATGTCCTTGTAGTTCTGCATTCCGGTGAGGACCAGGGTGGCCGCCACGTACAGGAGCATGGCGATGATCAGAGACAGGACGATGGCCTTGGGCATGTGCTTCTTGCCGTCCGTAGCTTCCTCGGCCGCCGTACTCATGGCGTCGTACCCGAACACGGCGAAGAAGACGGTCGCGGAGCCCGCCAGCACCGGGCCGAAACCGCTGGGCATGAACGGGTTGTAGTTATTGGTGTCGATGTAGAAGACGCCCAGGCCGATGATGAACAGAATCAGGACTACTTTGATGGCCACGGCTACCAGTTCAAACCGGCCAAAGGCTTTGGTTCCTCGGGACAGGATCCAGGTCACCAGAAGACAGACCAGGATGGCGGGAATGTTAACAATGCCCCCCTTGCCTTCATCCGCCGTCGAGGCCATCCACGTAGGCAGGTGAATTCCAATGCCGGAAAGGAAGGCGTCGAAGTATCCTGAGATGCCAATAGCAACCACTGCCACAATTGCGACATATTCCAGCAAGAGGTCCCAGCCGATGAACCAGCCGATCACTTCCCCGAGGGCAACATAGCCGTAGGTATATGCCGAACCGGCGCGGGGAATCATGCCGGCGAATTCCGCGTAAGACAATGCCGCGGCTGCCGACGCGAGGCCTGCGATCAGAAACGAGATCAGCACCGCGGGCCCCACGCCCGGGGTGCCTTCGGTGCCGGCCGCGATCAGTCCGGCGAGCGAGAAGATGCCGACGCCGATGATGCCGCCGACGCCAATGGCAGTCAGTTGCCAGAGGCCGAGCGATTTGAATAGTCCGCTGTGCTTGTTTTCTTCTTCGATGTCATCCAGCGGCTTGCGCCGCAGGATCGACTGGGACAAATCTTTAGTACTCATCACGAACTCCTGCATGGGGTGCGGCCCCATCGCGGCGCCCTGTTATCGGGCTGTGATGGGGATAACTGGGTCCGATCAGTATGCAAGCCCGATTGCATTAGATAAAGTGAATTCTCCTAATTAGTATTGATTAGATTTAGCGAAGGAACAGTCATGCTCGACGTCCGGCGGTTGAGGCTGCTTCGTGAACTCAAGATCCGGGGAACCCTGGCAGAAGTGGCAGACGCCCTCCAGTACAGCCCCTCGTCGGTGTCCCAGCAGTTGGCGCTCCTGGAAAAGGAAGCCGGAGTCCAACTACTTCGCAAGACAGGACGCCGGGTCCAACTGACCCCGCAGGCCGAGGTTCTCGTGGCACACACCGCCCATCTTCTCGAGACCCTGGAGCAGGCCGAGGCGGACCTGGCGGCCTCGCTGACCACTGTTACAGGCACGGTCCGGATCGCCGTCTTCCAGTCCGCCGCCTTGGCCCTGATGCCGGGCACCCTCACGCGGATGGCCGCCAATTACCCCGAGGTCCGGATCGAAATGGTTCAGCGGGAGCCTGAGACTGCGCTGCACGAAACGTGGGCCCGGGACTTTGACCTGGTCATCGCGGAACAGTATCCCGGCCACGCCGCACCGCGGTACGCGGAACTGGACCGCATCCGGCTGACCAGCGATGCCATCCGTCTGGCCATCCCCGGACCGGACAAGGGCCTGCCGCCGATCAGTGCGCTCGAGGACACCGCGGACCTCGCGTGGGTGATGGAGCCGAGGGGTGCGGCGTCCCGGCACTGGGCCGAACAGGCCTGCCGGAGCGCCGGCTTTGAGCCCGACGTCCGATACGAAACTGCCGACCTGCAGGCGCAGATCCGGCTGATCGAGTCCGGCAACGCCGTTGGCCTGATGCCGGACCTGGTCTGGACAGGACGGGGAACGTCGGCGGAACTGCTGCTCCTGCCGGGCAATCCGCACCGGACCGTGTTCACGTCCGTACGGCGGTCCAGCGTCAAGCGGCCCGCCATCCTGGCCGCCCGGGAAGTGCTGGCCACAACCGCCGACTCGATTGCTCCGGCAGGGCCGGTCCCGCCGGAGGCCAAGTCCGCGTGATCCCCGGCATGGCCATGTTCGCGGCCCTAGCAGGGGAGTTGCCTACGTCACAGCGCGGAATTACACCGGGCGTTAGACTGAACAAGTTATGAATCGCACAATGTTTAAGTCCAAAATCCACCGGGCCACTGTCACGCATGCCGATCTGCACTACGTCGGGTCGGTCACCGTTGACCTGGACCTGCTGGAGGCTGCGGACATTCTCCCGGGAGAGCTCGTAGCGATCGTCGACGTCACCAATGGCGCCCGCTTGGAGACGTACACCATCGCGGGCGAGCGCGGTTCCGGTGTCATCGGCATCAACGGGGCGGCGGCGCACCTGATGCACGAAAATGACATCGTCATCCTGATCACCTATGCCGAGATGACCACGGAAGAGGCCCGGTCCTACACGCCGAAGGTTGTCCACGTAGACAAGGACAACAAGATTGTCCAGATCGGCAACGACCCCGCCGAGGGCCACACCCGTGGTCTCATGCGGCCGCCGTTCGCCCTGAACAACTCCGCCCTGAACTAAACCGGCAGCCGGCCCGCGCGCCCAAGCAGGGCGCGGATCCGGTAGTGCTCCGCCGGCCGGAACCCGGGCCGTCCGGATACCGAGATCCTGCCCACACTCCGGCTTCAGGCTGATTAAATCTGATTAGGCTGGGATGGTGAACGCTAACCCCTGCCCGCCTGCCCTGCCAGGGACACTTTCAGGGACGTCCGGGTGCTAGGCGTTCTCGCGGGCTTCTTCGTGGTGTGGTGCATCATCCTGGTCGGTATGTTCGTGGGCCGACGGAATGTGCTCGGCGAGAACGCCCGTTCCGTTCTCAGCTCGCTGACCTTCTTCGTGGCCAGCCCGGCGCTCCTCTTCGAGACGCTCGGCAAGGCTAAGCTCCACGATGTCTTTGCCGCTCCCCTGCTGGTCACCGCCGTCGGTGCGATGGTCACGGCCGCACTCTTTTTCGTGATCGTCCGTTTCCTGCTGAAGCGGACCGTGCCCGAATCGCTGATGTCGTCCATGAGCGCGTCACTGGCGAACTCCGCCAACCTGGGCATCCCCATCGCCGTTTATGTCCTCGGCGACGCCAGCTACGTGGCGCCGCTGCTGATCTTCCAACTGGCCTTCTTCACGCCGCTCTTCCTGATGGCGCTGGATGCCACCACCAGCGCACACCGGACCACGCCCGCCGGCTTCGCCCTCATGATCCTCAAGAACCCGATGATCGTGGGTTCCGCGCTGGGCCTGGTGGTGGCGGGAACGGGATGGCAGGTGCCGGAGCTGGTCATGCAGCCCATCCACCTGATCGGCGGGGCAGCCATCCCGGCCATGCTGATCGCGTTCGGCATGAGCCTGAACGGCTCCCGGCCGCTGCAGGCAGCCGCCGGCCGCCGCCTCGACACCCTCCTGGCAAGCGCCTTCAAGCTCGTGATCCACCCGGCCATCGCCTACGTTTTCGCCCGGATGCTCGGCATGGAAGGGCATGCCCTGTTCGCCGTCGTGGTGACGTCCGCGCTGCCCACCGCCCAGAACGTTTTCGTGGCGGCCAGCCGCTACCGGACGGGCATCACCGTGGCCAAGGACACCGTCCTGATCACCACCGTCGTGGCCGTCCCGGCAATGATCGTCGTGGCCCTGCTCCTGACCTAGTTCTTCTGGTGCTGGTCCAGGAGCCGGGCGCAGCGGATGAAGCCGAGGTGCGAGTACGCCTGCGGGTGGTTGCCCAGGTGGGTTTCGGTGCCGGGATCGTACTCCTCGGGCAGCAGGCCGGTGGGACCGAACAGGTTCACCAACTGGTCGAACAGGTCCCACGCCTCCTCGATCCGGCCCACCGCCACGTAGGCCTCAATCAGCCAGGTGGTGCAGATGTGGAAGCCGCCCTCCAGGCCCGGCAGGCCGTCGTCGTACCTGTACCGGAAAACCGTGGGTCCCACCCGAAGCTCCCGTTCCACGGCGGTGACGGTGTCCAGGAACCGCTGGTCGGTCACGTCCAGCAGGCCGGACAGGCCGATGTGCAGCACCGCGGCGTCCAGGTCCGGGCTGTCGTAGGCCACGGTGTAGGACGCCGCGCCGTCGTCCCAGCCTTCGCGGAGGACTTCCTCGCGGATGGTTGCGGCGGTGGGCGCCCAGGCCGGTTCCGGTTCCCTGCCGTGCCGGGCAGCGGTGCGCAGGGCCCGGTCCAGCGTCACCCAGCACATGACTTTGGTGTACACGTGGTGCCGAGGGGCCCGGCGCGCTTCCCAGATCCCGTGATCGGCCTCATGCCAGCGGGCCAGCACCGCGGATGCCATCTGGACCATGAGCTCCCAGTGTGCATCCTCCAGCGCGCCCTGGCGTTCGCTCACTGCGGCGATAAGTTCGGCGATTGGCCCGAACACGTCGAGCTGCACCTGGTGGTCCGCCGCGTTGCCGATCCGGACCGGGCGGGACCCCGCGTAACCGGGCAGGCTTTCGATGATGGCCTCCGTGGACAGCGGCGCTCCCGTGACCGAATACAGCGGGTGCAGCCATTCCGGCCCGGGCGCGTTGTCCAGGATCCGCCCCAGCCAGCGGAGGAACCCGTACGCTTCCGTGGTGGAACCCAGGTCCACCAGGGCGTTGACGGTCATGGAGCCGTCCCGCAGCCAGCAGTAGCGGTAGTCCCAGTTCCGGGTGCCGCCGATTCCTTCCGGCAGCGACGTGGTGGGCGCGGCGAGCACTGCACCGGTGGGTTCGTGCACCAGCGCGCGGAGCACCAGCGCCGAGCGGCGCACCAGCGATGGCTTGACACCCGGCAATGCCAGGTCCTGGACCCACCGCCGGGAGTGATGGGCGACGGCGGCACGGCGCTCCGTTTCGCCGCTCACCTGGGCGTGGCTCGGATCGGTGTCACCGCAGCGCAGGTTGAGCACCACGGGCCCGTTCTGCAGGTTGACGTCTGCGGTGGCTGTGGCATGGCGGCCGTCCGAGGTGATGGAAAAACTGACGCCGGGAGCCAGCAGGATGATGGGATCGGAGGTGCCCACCACGTGTAGTTCCTCGCCCCGGGCCTCCATGCTGAACGGCGCGTTGGCGTAGTCGGGCCGGGGAGCGAAGACGACCCTTGCCGCGCCGCTCCCTGACAGCACCCGGACCAGGCTGGTGATCCCTTCCGGGGCCGGCTCTAGGTAGTCGGTCACCGTGACGTCTGCCCAGCGGGTTTCCACGATCATGGTGCTGTCCACGTAGCGCTGACCCAGGACCTGGGACGCCTTGACGGGTTCCACCGAGAAGTGGCCGGCGGCGTCGCCACCCAGGATATGGGCGAACAGGGACCCGGAGTCCGGCAGCGGGTGGCTCATCCAGCAGACCTTGGCTTCAGGGGTGATCAGGGCCGTGGACGAGCCGTTGCCGATCATGGAGTGGCGTTCCAGGCCGACGGCGTCCTCCCCGAAGAGCCACGCCCGCCGCAGTTCAAACAGGATGGCCAGGACCCGGGCAAAGGATTCAGGATCCCGCAACCGGTGGGCCGCGGCAGTTGGCCCCTCCCCTACCTTGATGCCCATGTCAGGGCCGCGGAGGGTGGTTATGGCAAGTTCGTCGCTTGAGGCATCACCGGCGTACAGGGCGGCGCTCACGCCCAGGCGGGCACGGAGATGCTCCAGGGCGTCGGCCTTGGACGGTTCCACCACGGAGAGGTCCAGCACGGAACCGTCAACAATGTAGAACAGGCCGTGGGCGCGGGCGACTGCCTCGGCTTTTTCCAGCACCTTGACGACGATCGCGGGCGAGGCCGGCCGGGTGTGGACGGACACCGCCACCGGCTTCCGCTCGATGCTGATCCCCTTGTAGGCGCCGATGGTTTCAACCAGGGCCTGGCTCGCCTGCTGCAGGACGGATTCGGTGGCCAGCGAGAGCCCGTGGGCGAAGCCCATGTCGAATTCCGCCCCGTGCGAACCCACCAGGTGCACTTCCGCCGGGAGCCGGGACACAGCCGCCAGGTCCCGCAGCGACCTGCCGGAGATGACGGCGGCGTGGGTATTGGGCAGGGCGGCCAGGGCCCGGAGGGCGATCGCGGCGCTGCCCAGCGGCAGGGTCTCGGTGGAGATGCCTTCCGCATCACAGAGGGTGCCGCCGTAGTTGCAGGCCACCAGCAGCCCGGGCGTCCGGGCAAGGATCTTGAGTTCAGCGAGCAGGTTCGGCGTGAGGCCGTCGTCGGCGGCATCCGACTGCACAAAGGCGCGGAGCAGGCCAAGCGGCAGGGACCGAGTCAGGAGCGCGGAATCGGCCACGGTCTGGTTGAGCGGAGTAGGCACAGGCGACGTCCTTCGGATAATCCCCAATGATGCGTGAGAAAGTCCGGCGAGGGACATACCCCCAAGTTTCCTGTGCCGTCGTTACATCAGAATATCCCTGTCATTGCGGGAATGTAACGTGTGCACGCCCTCCCTTTGCGGCAGAGGGCTTTGCGGCAGATGGCGGCTCCCGGGCAGCTACCGCCGCGCCCGCTTCAGCACAACCACGGTGGCGTCGTCGGAAACCTCCCGGCCGGAGGCCAGCTCCAGGACGGCGTCGCAGGCGGCCTGCGCGCTGGCGCTGGCGGAGACAGTGCCAGCCACCACGGCGGTCAGGACCTCGACGTCAGGGTAGACATCGAGCAGGCCGTCGCTGACCACTGCCAGCGAGTCGCCGGGCTCCAGCGAAACCTGGTGCGCGTCCCACTCCTGGCCCGGCCAGGCTCCGACCGGCGGTCCGCCGGTGAGCAGCCGCGAAGAACTGCCGTCCGCCTTGATGTGCAGCGCCAGTCCGTGGCCGGCGTCCACGTAGTTCAGGATGCCGGTGGATGCGGTGAGCCGGGCGTGGAAGAGCGTGACGAACGACGCGGACTGCTCCAGGTCGGCTTCGAGGATCCGCCCGGCGGACTTGAAGGCGTCGCCCAGCGGCGATCTGTGGGCAACCGACCGCATCACGGCGCGGACGGTGGCCGCGATCAGCGCGGCCCCCATACCCTTGCCCATGGCGTCCGCCAGCGTCAGCTGCAGGCCGCCGTCGTTCGGGTACCAGTCGAAGAAGTCGCCGCCGACGTTGCGGGACGGCCGGAACGACCCGGCGATGTCGAACCCGTCGAGGGACAGCCCCTCCGCCGGCAGCAGGCTGCGCTGGACCTCGACGGCGCGGCGCAGTTCGTCCTGGACTGCGGCCTCATGGACGGCGCTGGCGCGCGGCCTGCGGAACAGGGCAGTGATCCTGGACCCGAGCTCGCGGGGGCTGAAGGGCTTGGTGAGGTAGTCGTCCGCGCCGGTGTCGAGCCCGGTCAGGCGGTCCAGTTCCTCGCCGCGGGCGGTGATCATCAGGATGTAGGCGTCGGAAAAGCGGCGAAGTTCGCGGCAGACCTCAACGCCGTCCATGTCGGGCAGGTTGAGGTCCAGTGTCACCAGTTCAGCGCCGTCGCGCTGCATCAGTTCAATACCGGCCCGCCCCGTTGAGGCGGAGGAAACCTGGAAACCCTGCTTGGTCAGAATGTGGACCAGCAGGCCGCGGATGTCTTCATCGTCCTCAATGACCAGGGCACGGCGTACGTCCGGCTCAACAGTCATGCACTTATTAGACTCCGTGCGGCTGTTATTGTCACATCCGTATCATCCGTGACGTTCTGCCACACGGGCGTCGTGCCCCGGCTACGCCGACGGCACCCGGCGGCGGACATCCGCGGCCGGGCAGCCGATGCCTAGACCCGGGCCATCCCGGCTGCCGTGGCGAGCAGTTCGACGGACCGCAGGCGGGCCTCGGTTCCGTTGCTCTGGTGGGCCACGATCAGCTCGTCCGCGTCAGCGTGGGCCGTGAACTCGTCGAGGTAGTCCATCACCACATCCGGAGTGCCGATGGCCGAGTACTTCATCATCTGCGCCACGTGCTGGCCCTGAGGCGAATCGAGGATCATGTCCGCCTCATCGTCGGTGAACACCCTGCCGTTGCCGAAGAACAGGGACACACGGGCGCGCTTGGTGGCCTGGAACATCGACTGCGCCTCGGCGGCTGAATCGGCCGCAATCACATTCACGCCGGCGATCACATGCGGAGCGTCCAGCTGGGCCGAGGGCTTGAATTCGCGGCGATAGGCGGCCACGGCATCCTGCAGGGCGTTGGGTGCGAAGTGCGAGGCGAAGGCGTACGGCAATCCGAGCTGCGCTGCCAGCCGGGCCCCGAAAAGCGAGGACCCCAGGATGTACAGCGGCACGTTGGTGCCCTTGCCCGGCGTGGCCTCCACACCATGGATGCGGGTGGGGCCGGTCAGGTAGCCCTGCAGTTCCAGGACATCCTGCGGGAAGCTGTCCGCCGACATCGGGTCGCGGCGGAGGGCTCGCATGGTGTTCTGGTCGCTGCCCGGCGCACGGCCCAGGCCGAGGTCGATGCGTCCGGGATGCAGCGTCTCCAGCGTGCCGAACTGCTCGGCGATGGTCAACGGGGAATGGTTGGGCAGCATCACGCCGCCGGCGCCCAGCCTGATGCTGCTGGTGTTGGCCGCGATGTGGGCGATCAGCACGCTCGTGGCCGAGGAGGCGATGGAGGACATGTTGTGGTGCTCCGCGTACCAGACCCGGCTGTAGCCGAGTTCCTCGGCCCGCTGTGCCATGGCCACGCTGCCGGCGAAACTCTCGGCCGCTGTCTGACCCTTCGCGATGGTGGCCAGGTCAAGGATGGAAAGCGGAACAGTCACGGAGGAGCCGGCCTTTCGTAGCGGAGCAGTGGCGGTCCGTTCCGGTAGCGGAACAGGCACACTGGCGACAACGACGGCGGCGGCCCGGTTATTTCTGGATGTCGCCGTGGTGCTGGACACGCGGGAAGGGCGTTCGATTTAGCTCAACTGTGCTATATCCAGATCGTCCGGCTGGATGCGACGGTTACTTACACGCGTAGTTGTAGTCGAGGCCACTGGAGACATACTGCGTCAGCGCCACGCGGCTGCCGGGTGTGAGCCCTGATAGGGAGCAGTTCGACTTGGCGCCGTTCAAGGTGCGGGCACCGGCAAGCCAGCTGGGAAGCCCCGCCAGGTTGCTGCTTGAGGGAACAGTGCCTGCGATCTGACCCCACTGGTACCCGGTGGAATAGATCCCGACGTCGGCGCCGATGCTTTCGAAGTAGGCGGTCATGCCCTCGAGGTCGGCCCGGTTGGCTTCCCTGTCCGGCTGCCAGCTGTTTTCCGTCTCCACGTCCAGCCACCAGAAGTAGTCCTCCGGGTCGTCCACCCCACGCAGCACGGCGTCGTCGTACGCTTTCGCATAGCCGTACATGTAGGCGCAGGCCTTGTCATTCTTGCCCGCACACTTCCCGTACGGGTTGTCCACTACGGTGCCCGAGTAGAAGTTGGACGAGGGCCACCAGGAACCGCCCAGCCCCGGATTGGCGGTGTTCACGTACAGCGCGACCCGCGGCTGGGAGGTCGCCTGCGGATATTTGATGGTCAAGGCCGCCCAGTCCAGCTGCGCCTCCAGGCACGGATTCGTGGTGTTCGCGAGTCCGTTGTTGACGCCGACAATGGCGAAGGCGAGTCCGGAGGGAAGGGTCTTGCCGCACTGCGGCCACGAGACGTCAATGCCCACCGGATCGGCAGGCCGCGGCGGCGCCGCCGTCGCAGGTGCTCCGCCAAGAACCGCGAGGGCAACGGCGGTGGCAACGGACAGAACCATCTTCAGCATTGATGCGGCCATACCAAAGTCTACTGCGGAGGCCTTGGGCAGGCCGGGCAATTCACCGCGTGGCACCAACTATGTTGCGTGACGCCAGCGGACGCCGGATTAAGCCCGATTACCCCCTGTATCGTCCGGTTTCAAAGTCCTTTGACCGGACTTTCGCCCTGCCGGATAGTTGCTGGCACAAGCACCCAATCCGATACTTCCAAGGGGAAACCATGGCCCGTTTTTCACTCAAGCCCGGCGTCACCGCGGCGCTGGCCGCCACCACCTTGCTGGGCCTGGCGGCGTGCTCCGACCCCGGCGCATCGGCTGCAGCGGGCTCCGCTCCGGCGTCGTCCGCCACCGGCGTCAAGCAGTTCAACCTCTCGCCGGAACAGGACCGCGTGACGGCGGCCGTGGACCCGGCTGCAGCGTCGCTGGTGCCTGAATCCATCAGGAAGGACGGAAAACTGACAGTGGCGGTCAGCCCGTTCGCTGCCCCGCTGGCCGTCTACGCCACGGACAACAAAACTCCGGTGGGCAACGAGGTGGACATCGCCGTCGCACTGGCCCAGGCGCTTGGCCTCGAAGCGGACATCGTTCCCACCGCATGGGCCGACTGGCCCCTCGGTGTGGAGTCCGGGAAGTACGAGGCCGTGCTGTCCAACGTCACTGTGACCGAGGAACGGAAGCTCAAGTTCGATTTCGCGAGCTACCGCGACGACAAGCTGGGTTTCTATGCCAAGGCCGACAGCTCCGTCGCCAAGGTGGAATCGGCACCGGATGTTGCCGGCAAGCGCGTGATTGTCGGGTCCGGGACCAACCAGGAATCCATCCTGCTGCGTTGGGATGAGGAGAACAAGAAGAACGGCCTGGCGCCGGTTGAGTTCCAGTATTACGACGACGACTCCGCGTCCTCGCTCGCCCTGCAGTCCGGACGCGCGGACCTGACGTTCGGGCCGAATGCCACGGCGGCGTTCAAGGCGGCCTCCGATGCGAAGACCAAGCTGGTGGGGCTGGTGGACGGAGGGTGGCCGCTGAAGGCGAGCATCGCCGCCACCACCAAGAAGGGCAACGGCTTCGCGGCCGCAGCCCAGGCAGGGCTCAACCACCTGATCGAAGACGGCAGCTACGCCAAGATCCTAGACCGCTGGGGGCTCACTGCGGAGGCGGTCCAGAAGTCCGAGCTGAACCCCGCGGGCCTGCCCAAAAAGTAGGCAGCCGTTCGGACCACCGTGGAAAACACCGGGACCGCGGCGTACGCTCATGACATGAACCCACAAGAGCTCGCCAACCTGGCGCACCTGCGCCGGGCGCGGGACCTGATCGACAGGGAGTTCGCCCACGCCCTGGACGTCCCCACCATGGCCCGCAAGGCCCTGATGTCGCCGGCGCACTTTTCGCGGCAGTTCCGGGCCGCGTACGGCGAGACTCCGTACAGCTACCTGATGACCCGCCGGATCGAGCGGGCCATGGCACTGCTCCGCGGCGGCATGAACGTGACCGATGCCTGCATGGCCGTGGGCTGTACGTCGCTGGGTTCCTTCAGCTCACGCTTCACCGAAATCGTGGGAGAGCCGCCCAGCGCGTACCGTGCCCGCGAGCACAGCGCGGTGGAGGCCATGCCCGCCTGCATGGCGAAGATCCGGACGCGGCCCACCCGGCACAGCGCCGCGCGCGGGGCGGACGCCGGGACCGGGGATGGTGCCCAAGCGAGCAGGATTCGAGAAGCGATACTCGTGCCCGCCGAATAGCGTTAGTGGCATGAACATTTCACTCCAGTACTGCAACATCACAGTCAACGACACCGAAAAAGCCCTCACCTTCTACCGGGACGCCCTGGGCCTCGAGGTGCGCAACGACGTCGCCTCCGGAGGATTCCACTGGGTGACGCTCGGCAGCGCCGCCCAGCCGGATCTCGAGATCGTGCT
Organism: Arthrobacter sp. NPDC093128; assembly: GCF_040683875.1. Lineage (NCBI taxonomy): Bacteria > Bacillati > Actinomycetota > Actinomycetes > Micrococcales > Micrococcaceae > Arthrobacter > Arthrobacter sp. NPDC093128. The sequence continues at coordinate 18,864 of NZ_JBFBEY010000008.1, read as the reverse complement.
CTCCGAACCACATGCCGGCCGTTCGCAGGAGGACGGGGACATGATGCAGGAGCTCCTCACCAAGGGCGTCCTGCCGATGCTCGTTTTCCGCACGGACGATCTGGACGCAACGTTCGAGAAAGTCCGGGCGTCCGGCGCCGAGGTAATGCAGGAGCCCATCGACCAGCCCTGGGGTCCGCGCGACTGCGCCTTCCGGGATCCCTCCGGCAACATGGTCAGGATCTCGCAGACGCCGACGGCGTAACTCTCCACATCCACACGAATCCCCCGCCGGATGCTCCGGCGGGGGAATCTGGTTTGATGGGCTGCGCCCAAGCATGGTCCGGTAGGTGATCGTGGTTCCTCTAGAGATACTGCTGCCAGATGGTCAGCTGCAGCTTCACAGTATTCGCGGCTGATTCCCTGTCAGCGTCTCCCACTTCCGCGCCGGACACCTCATCACCCATCGGCTTAGACCCTCGCTTCCGGCGTTGCGGACGAGGGAGCGGCTTCCGCGTCAGCGGGCTCCGCTGCGGGACGTTCCGGAGTCGCCAGTCCCAGGTTCTCGCGCAGCGTGCTCCCGGCATATTCCGTGGGGTAGACGCCACGTTCCTGCAGCGCCGGCACCAGGTGGTTGACGATGTCGTCCAGCCCGGTGGGAATGAGCCATGGCGAGATGTTGAAGCCGTCCACGGCGCCGGTGCGGGCGTAATCCACCAGCCGGTCGGCCACCCCGGCATAGGATCCGTTGAAGGTGGCGTCCACGCGGCTGGTCTTGGCGGAGACGAACTGGCGGATGGACAGACCCTTCTCCTTGGCTTCCGCCCGCCACTGGTCGGCCAGCTGCCTCGCCTTGGCGCCGTGGAAGCCGCTCCCCCGGGTCTCGGAAGTTTCCTCCACCACCGGATCGATGTCCGGAAGGGGGCCGTCCGGATCGTATTCGCCAAGTTCCCGGCCCCAGAACTGTTCAAGGTAGGCGATGGCCTGCTGCGGTCCGATCTGGAGGCTGCGGACCCAGGCCTTCTTCTCCAGGGCTTCCTGCGGCGTGGCCGCCAGGATGAATTCGCTGGCCGGCATGATCTTGACGTCGTTGGCGTTCCGGCCCGCCTTCAGCGTGCGCTCCACGATGTCGCTTCGGAACGTCAGGGCGTCGTCGAGCTTCGGGTGCGCCGAGAAGATGACGTCGGCCTGCCGGGCGGCGAAGTCGCGCCCTTCCGGAGAGTCGCCTGCCTGGAACAGCACGGGCCGGTACTGGGCGCTGCGGGGCAGGCGCGGCGTGACGTCCACGGTGTAGTGCTGGCCCTCTTTGACCACCCGCCGCCACTGCCCGGATACGGGATCATGGGCATCCCAGATCCGCTTGGCCGTCGCCACAAACGCCTCGGCATGGGTGTAACGGTCAGCGTGGCCAAGGTAGCCGCCGCGGCGGAAGTTTGCGCCGGTCCAGGCGTTGTCCGTGGTCACGATGTTCCACGCCGCGCGGCCGCCGGAGAGCAGGTCCAGCGAGGACAGCCTGTGCGCCAGGTCCGCGGGATCGTTGTACGTGGTGTTCTGGGTGGCGACGAGTCCGATGTTCGACGTCACCGATGCCAGGGCGGCGAGCATGGTCTGGGCGTCCGGGCGCCCGGCAACGTCCAGTTCGTGCGGGCGGCCGAGGTGCTCGCGGAGCCGGAGCCCTTCGCCCAGGAAGAAGGCGGCGAACAGGCCCCGCTCCGCTGTCTGGGCGATGCGGCGGAACGATTCGAAGTCCGTCTGGGAACCGGATTCGGCGGCCTTCCAGATGGTTCCCGAGTTGACGCCCTGGAAGAAGATGCCGAACTGGAGCTGGCCGCTCGGCTGGTATTTAGCACGGCTGTGCTGTGTCATGGTTTTTCCTCAATTTCCGACGGCGGTTGCGGCGTAGCGGCTGGCTGGCCTTTCCAGGCCCAGCAGGTCCCGCAAGGTACCGTCCAGGGGCACCGGGGCCAGGACTCCGCGGCGGCGGAGTTCCGGAAGCACCAGGCGGGACAGTTCCTCGAGGTCCACAGCTAGCCCGGCGGGATGCAGGCGGACGCCGTCAGCCACATCCAGCAGCTCGGTAAGCAGGTCGGCCAGGGCAGCCGGGGACCCGGCGAAGCGCGCCCGGCCAGTGCCGGACAGAGCGGCACCGGCAGGCTGCACGCCGGGCAGGTCCGCTCCCGCAAGCCGCTGGGCGGCGCTCTGTCCGCGGGCGTCCAGGACGACGTCGAGCTCCACCACGACGGCGGGCGCCCGGCCGCCCAGCCGTTCCCTCACCTCGCGGACCTCGTCCGTGAGGAGCTCAGGTGTGGGGGCCGAGACCAGGACGGCGTCCACCGCGGTCGGCTCAACCAGGCCGTCTCCGGCCAGGGACGCCGGCACCAGCACGGGCACTTGCCCCTGCAGGGGGCGCGGAATGATGGACGGGCCCTTGACCGAGTATCCGGGGCCGTCGAAGTCCGCGTAGTGCAGCTTCCCGGCGTGGACGTAGCGGCCGGTGGCGACGTCGCGGATCACGGCGTCGTCCTCCCAGGAATCCCACAGCCTGCGGCTCACCTCGATGGAGGCGGCGGCCTCCCGGGCAAGGCCTGCACCTGTGACGTGACGGCGTCCGACGGCGGCTGCCGCCGCGCGGTCATCGTCCGCGGTGGCAATCCACCCGGCCCGCCCGCCGGTCACGTAGTCCAGGCTGGCCAGCTGGGTGGAAACATGGAACGGCTCGGTGTAGGCCGTATCCACCTCCGGGATCAGGGCGATGGACCGGGTCAGGGGGCCGGCGAAAGCGGCTCGCTGCAGCGCGTTCAGCCGTCCGGCCTCCGGGGAGTCCCGGAAGGTCACTGCGTGGAAACCGGCTGACTCGGCGGCCAGCACGGCAGCGGCGAGCGCCGGGCCCCCCACTGTGACTCCTCCGGCCGCGCCGCCGGTGGCGCCGTCGAGTTCCAGGGCCAGGAAGCCCCAGCCGGCGGGAGCCTTGGTTGCGTTGCTCATCATGCGTCCTGACGTTCGGTGGGGGTCTTCTCGCCTGCCTCGACGGGCACGGGCAGGCGGTTCTCGGCAGGCGGCAGCGGGCACGTGGCCAGGTCGGTGTAGGCGCACGGCAGGTTCACTGCCCGGTTGAAGTCCAGGCTGACCGTGCCGTCCGGCGCGGGTGCCGCAATGGTCAGCGACCGGTTGGCCGCGTACGTGGTCTTTCCGGACGTCTGGTCGGTGAACAGCACCGACAGGCTGCCCGGCGCGTGGCCGTTGAACGCTGTCAGCGCCAGCTCGCGGTTCCCCAGGCGGAACCTGACTTCCCCCGGGGCCTCGTACACGTGCTGAATGCCCTCAACGGCGGCGCCCACGGTCGTGGCGCGCGGCTCGGCGAACGGCACGAACGTGCCTTCGACGGCGAACGCGGGGTCCGGCGCGTAGGCCGGTGTGCCCCGGTATTCCCTGAGCAGCGGGTTCTCGGGGTGCCGCGGCCGGACGATGTATTCGCCGCCGCGCTTGGCGAGCTCGACGACGGTGTCCCCCGCGGTGAGGTTGATGCCGTCGCGTTCGGCGATGGGTCCGAACTCCACGGTGGCACCGCCGTCGGGGTTCAGTTCCCTGCCGTCACGCTGCAGGCTTTCGCCGGGCCCCAAAACCAGTCGGACGGCGTCATCCTCCACACGCCAGGTGCCGGGAACGCCGTCGAGACGGGCGGGTTCGGCGCCGAGCCAGTGCAGGTGCGTGACGGCGAGGAAGCCGTGGGGGTCAGCCCGGCGGCGTTCGTGGGCGTCGTGCCATTCGGCCCAGGCCGTGGCGAACGCATCTTGCTGGGACTCAGCCCGGCGGGACGAATTTTCAGTGTGCGTAGACGTGGGCATGGTCGCTCCTGTAGTTGTCGTGGTCGGCGGTGACGGCCGCGGCGGCGTCGGGTTCGGCGGCTCCGGCAGACTCCGGACGGCCACCGAAAGGATCCCGGGCCTCCCACAGGCTCGTGGGCGCGGCGGCCCGGACCGCGGGGATGACCTCGAGGGCGAACCGTTCGAGGATGTCGAGCTGCTGCTCGAACGGCAGCGTGGTGGGCAGGGAGATGGACTGCAGGTCGTGGCCGTAGACCTCGTGGTAGCGGAGGATCTTGTCGATCACCTGCTCCGGGCTGCCCACCAGGGCGGGCCCCTCCGCTACAGCGTGGTCGATGTCGCGGAACGGGGAGTTGTTGCCCGGCACGTTCCTGCCCGCCGTCAACGCCTCGTACACGGGACCGAACTGGCGTTTCGCCTCCTGCGTGGTGTCAGCGATGAATAAACCGCCTGCGCCGCTGCCCGACCCAAGGTACTGATGCCGCAGATCGTGTCCGTGCCGTTCATACTCCTCGCGGTAGTGCTCGATCAGCACGTGGTAGTTTTCCCGGGGCTGGATGGCGTTGGCCGTGAACAGCGGATCGCCCCACTTGGCCGCGAGCGCTGCGGAGGTCAGGGTGGTGGCTGAGCCGTGCCAGACGCGTGGTGCGCCGGCGTACGGGCGGGGCGTGGTGGTGACCGGCTCGGTCAGCGGGCTGCGGAAGCGGCCGGACCAGGTGACGTTATCCTCGCGCCACAAACGCCGCAGCAGCCCGTACTTTTCGGCCAGCAGCTCCCACTGGTCGTCCAGGTCCAGCCCGAACAGCGGGTATTGCAGGACCTCGTTGCCTTTGCCGATCACCAGCTCCAGCCGGCCGCGGCTGAGCTGGTCGATGGTGGCGTAGTCCTCCGCCACGCGAACGGGGTCCAGGACGGCAAGCACCGTCACGCCGCTCTGCAGCCGGATCGTGTTGGTGACCGCCGCGATGGCGGCCAGCACGGTGGTGGGCGAGGAGGAGATGAACTCGCCGGCGTGCCGCTCGCCGACGGAGAAGCTGTCGTACCCCAGTTCTTCCGCACGCCGGGCCGTCTGCACCACCTGGTTGAGCCGGTCCGCGGCGGAGACTATCGCCCCCGTTACGGGATTCTTAAGGTGCGGGATGATGTCCAGGACCTGGAATTTCACTGTGTTTTCCCTGCCTGGGTGATACCGAAGTTCGCCTCGGTGACGGTTTTGGACTCCGGCAGGGCTTCCTCGGACAGGCCCCAGCGTTCCAGGACCTTGCCGTACGATCCGTCCTTAATGGCGGAGTTCAGCGCCTCCGTGATGACCGGAGCGAGGCCGTTGCCCTTCAGCGACGTGGCAGCCACAAGCGTCTCGGACGGCCAGCCGGCGTTGACCTTGCCCACGATCTTCAGGTCGTCCCGGGTGTTTTCGCGGTACACCGTGGACGGGTAGGGCGCGATGTTCAGGTCGGTGCGGCCCGAGGACAGTGCCAGGATTGTGTCAGCATCCGATGAGTAGTACTGGAGCACTGCCGGCGCCTTGCCTTTGCCCTCCAGTTCCTTGTTCCATGCCAGCAGGATCTTCTCCTGGTTGGTGCCGGAACCCACGGAGATCTTCAGGCCGGAGATGTCGTCAGCGCCCTTGATGTCATAGGAGGAGCTCTTCTTCGCCTCGAAGCCCATGTACGCGGCCCGGTAGCTGGCGAAGTCGAACAGCTTCACCCGTGCTGCGTTGATGCCCACGTTGGAAAACACCGCTTCGAAGTCGCCGGACTGGGTCTTCAGCGGCCAGTTCTCCCACGACGTGACCTGGACGTCCAGCTCCAGGCCCAGCTTGTCCGCCACGAGCTGCGCAATGTCCAGCTCGGAGCCAATGGGTGTCTTGTCGTCCGTGGCGTGGAAGGACAGCGGGATGGACCCGGCCGTTGTGGCCACGGTGAGCTTGCCGTCCTTGCCGATCAGCTCGGGGACCTTGGCGGCGAGCGCCGCATCCTTTTCCGCCCGGATCCGCTGCTGGTCCGGCGAGGTGTTGTAGACGACGCCGTTGCGTGCCGCCGTCGCGGATGTTTTGCTGGACGCGGAACCCGAAGCCGCTGCCCCTGGATCGGAGCAGCCGGTCAGCGCCAGCGTCCCGGAAAGGGTTCCGAGGAGGACGACGGCGGGCAGCGCCGCCAGGGTGCGCGGGCGGCCGCTGCGGTTGCGCCGGAAGGTGGAGAGTGCCATGGGGACTTCCTTTAGATGTTGAAAGCGGGCTCGATCACCTTGGAGAAGAAACTCCGGGTGCGTTCTTCCTGCGGGTTGGTGAAGATGTCCTGGGGTGCGCCCTGTTCCACGATCTGTCCCTGGTCCATAAAAACCACGGTGTCCGCCACGTCGCGGGCGAAGCCCATCTCGTGGGTGACGATGATCAGTGTTGTTCCGGACTTGGCGAGCTCCCGGATGACGTCCAGGACCTCGTTGACGAGTTCGGGGTCCAAGGCGGACGTGGGTTCGTCGAAGAGGAGGATCTTGGGGTCCAGGGCCAGGGCGCGGGCGATGGCCACGCGCTGCTGCTGGCCGCCGGACAGCTGGCGCGGGTAGGCGCCGGCCCGGTCCTTGAGACCCACCCGGTCCAGCAGTTCCAGCCCGCGTGCACGGGCTTCGGCTTTAGACCGGCCCTGGGCGACGACGGGGGCCTCGGTGACGTTCTCCAGCGCCGTGAGGTGCGGAAAGAGGTTGAAGTTTTGGAACACCATGCCGATTTCGGTCCGCTGCTTGAGGATCTCCTTCTCGCGCAGTTCGTGGAGGCGTTTCCCGCGGACCTCGTAGCCCACCAGTTCGCCGTCGATGGCGATGAATCCGCCGTCCACCTTTTCCAGGTGGTTGATGGTGCGCAGCAGGGTGGACTTGCCGGACCCGGAGGGCCCCACGATGACGGCCACGCCGCCCGGCTCCACGGTCAGCGTGATGCCTTGGAGGACTTCGGTGGCACCGAAGGACTTGCGGACCTTGGTGATTTCCACGAGCCCGCGGGTGGTGGCGGGGCCGGCGATTTCGGTTGCCGCCTGGGCGGTTTCAGTGACTGCGGCGCTCATCGGGTGCCCTTTGCTCGGTTGTCGGTAACGGCAGCGTGGGTGGCGAAGAACCTGCGGGCCTTCTGGAGCGGCGTCAGCGGGAGGGTCCGCACGGCGCCCTTCGAATAGTGACGCTCGATGTAGTACTGGAAGACGCTCAGCACGGAGGTGATCACCACGTACCAGAGGGTGGCCACCAGGAGCAGGGGAAGCACCTGCTGGGTGCGGTTGTAGATGACCTGGACGGTGTAGAACAGCTCCGAGTACGCCAGGACGTAAACGATGGAGGTGCCCTTGACCAGGCCGATGATTTCGTTGAAGGCCGTGGGAAGGATGGCCCGCATGGCCTGGGGCAGGACGATCCGGGTGGAGCGGCGCCAGGCGGGGATCCCCAGGGCTGCGGCTGCTTCCAGCTGGCCCTGGTCCACCGACAGGATGCCCCCGCGGATGATTTCGGCCGAGTACGCTGCCTGGTTCAGGGTCAGGCCCAGCACTGCTGCCGCAAACTGGCTGATCAGTGTGGTGGTCTGGACTTCGAAGAAGCGGACGTCCGTGAAGGGAATCCCCAGGCTGATCTTCTCGTAGAGGTAGCCAAGGTTGTACCAGAGCAGCATCTGCACCAGCAGCGGGGTGGAGCGGAAGATCCACGAGAAGGTCCAGGACACCGAAACCAGCAGCGGGGAGGCGGAGAGCCGCATCAGCGCGAGGATGAAGCCGAGAATGAAGCCGAGCGCGCCGGAGATGGCGGTGAGCTTGAGGGTCTCCAGCAGCCCGTTGACCACCGACTGCGCGGTGAACCACTGGGCCACCACTCCCCATTCCCAGCGCGGGTTCGTTGCCAGGGACCACACCACCGCTGCCAGTCCCAGGGCGACGACGGCGGTGCCCACCCAGCGCCACGGGTGGCGGGCGGGGACCAGGCGGTAATCGGCATAGTCTGTGGCGGCCTGCCGGGATTGGGGCGCTTTGGGGCTTCCCGGGTCCGCGGACGGACCCGGGGTGGGGACACTTACGTCAGTTCCGGCGGACGCCGGCCCCGCTGCGGACTGCGCTGCCCGGGTTGCTGTTGAACTCATGCGCCACCTCGCTTCTTCTTGTTGTCTGTCAGATTGGAATTTCAGGTCGGGTTGGCTGCAAATCTAGGGACGCCGGAAACCCGCAGCAAGGCGGCATGTTGCATTGGTTCACAGGGGTTCTTGCGGCGTCATGAGTCGCTTTCTTGCGCGGATTTACGCACCGTTACGCGGCGTGAACGGGCGTGACCGGAGCCTCGACCACGGCCCGATCCGCTGCCTAGCATGAGGGCCCCGGGCCACCCTGAAAACGTGGCCGGGCCAGACCACCCCGCCTGAACAGGAGTCCAGCCGTGCCAGCGACCATCCCCTCCGTGGCCTTTGTCGGCGGCGGTCCACGGACAGCCGGCATCCTGGAACGCCTCGCGGCTAACCGGCCGGAGCTGTTCGCCCGGCCCCTGGCAATCCACGTCATCGAGCCCCACGTTCCCGGCTCGGGCAGGATCTGGCGCTACGACCAGCACCCGGGCCTCCTGCTCAACTCCGCGGCGGCGGACATCACCATGTTCACGGACGCCTCGGTCGCCTGCGCGGGACCGGCCGCGGACGGCCCCGGACTGGCCGCGTGGGCCGCCGGAGTGCTGGACGGCACCATCGCGGACGTTCCCCGGCTCCCTCCGGAGCTCAGGCGGCAGCTGCGTGCCCTGACCGGCGCCACCTTCCCGACGCGCCAGCTGCAGAGTGTGTACCTGGAGTGGTTTTTCCGGCGGGCCGTCTCGGGCCTGGGTCCGGACGTCCGGGTCACCGTGCATCGGGATACCGCCGTACGGATCGATTCCGACGACGGTGCGGGCGCCGGGGGTAAAGGCACTGCCGGGTACCGCCTTCGTCTGGCCGGAGGCGGCACGGTTGACGCCGACGTCGTGGTTTCCGCCCTGGGCCACACCGATTCGCTGCCCGACGAGGCGTCCGCCGGCCGGGCTGCCTTTGCCGCCCGGCACGGGGGGTTCCATGCGGCACCCAGCTACACCACCGACGTCGACTATTCAGGGGTGGCCGCCGGCCAGGACGTGATCGTCTCCGGCATGGGGCTGGCGTTCGTGGACCTTGTGGTCCTGCTGACGGAAGGGCGGGGCGGACGCTTCCAGGAAACGCCCGACGGCGGCCTGGCGTACGTTCCGTCCGGGGCTGAACCGCGGCTCTGGGCAGGTTCGCGGCGCGGGGTCCCCTACCATTCCAAGATTTCCTCCGCGCTCCGCGGGGAAGCGGCCGGCGACCCCCGGTTCTTCACGGCCGCCGCCATCCAGGAGTTGCTGGCGAGGCACGGGGAACTGGACTTCCGCACACAGCTCTGGCCGCTGATCGCCAAGGACGCCGGCTACGGCTATTACCGGGAAATCTTCACGGGCTACCCGGAACGCGTGAGCATCAGCTGGGACGAATTCTCGGACCGTTTCGCCGCGCTGGACTGGTACAGCCCCGAACGCGAGCGGCTGGTGCTCGAGTCGGTCCCGGACGCTGCATTCCACCTCGACTTCGAGCAGCTGGACCGGCCCCTTACAGGGTTGGATACTGCCGGAGGGGACTTTGCCGGTCCGGACGACGTGCAGCGTGCGGTGGCCGGCTACATCGAGAACGACCTCCGGCTGCGGACCAGCCCGGACCACTCTGAGACGCTGGCCCTGTTCACCGCACTGCTCAGGGTCTACATGGACCTGGGCCGGCTGGTACCGGCCGAACGCCTGAACGCGCGGTCGCAGCATACGGTCCATGGCTGGTGGCACGGCTTCTTCAGCTTCGTTGACTCCGGGCCTCCGCCGCAGCGTTTGCGGGAGCTGCTGGCGCTCCACCGCGCAGGGCTGCTGCGGTTCATCGGGCCGGGGCTGGAGATTACCGCTGATGAAGTGTCCGGGCAGTTCGTGGCCAGCTCCGTCCGCGGCGCCGTGCGGGTGTCGGCGAAGGCCCTGATCGAGGCGCGGCTGCCGTCGCCGGCTGTGACAGGCTCCGATAACCCGCTGCTGCGTTATTTGCACAGCTCCGGGCTGGGCAGCGAGCAGACGGTCCTCACGGCCGAAGGCCTCCATGCAACCGGGCGGCTGCTGGTGTCCGGGGCCAACGAGCTCGTCGGCCCGCTGGGCGAACCCAACCCCAGGCTGTTCGCCGTCGGGCCCAACACCTCCGGCTGGGGCGCCGGCGCCTTTGCCCGCCCCGGAACGAATGCCGCCCCGTTCCGGGAAAACGATGCCCTCGCGCGGCGGATCCTTGGCTTGCTGGCACGGGACCTAAGCGGGGACAGTGGACGCCGTGACAGCGAACGCGGTGAAGTTGAAGCGGCGGCTGTCCCGGCCGCCTCGGGAAAGGCTCAATCATGGAACAACTAACCGCCCCGCCGGCCCGTGTGCAGGAGTCGGCACTGGCTGTGCTTAACCTGCCCATGCATGATGTGCGGGTCCGGCCGCTGCTGGACGAGCTCGCCCGGGAGTACGACGCCCGGTACGGGAACCTGTTTGGGCGGGGAGCGGCGGCCGAGGAGCTCAACCGCTACCCTGCGGCTGAATTTGCCGCGCCCGGCGGTGCGCTGCTCATCGTCCAGGAAAACGGCGAATCCGTGGCGGGCGGGGCATTCCGCCGGCACGGGCCCAAGACGGCGGAGTTCAAACGGATCTGGACGCATTCTGCACACCGCCGCCGCGGGCTGGCCCGGTTCGTGCTGGCCGAGCTGGAAACCCTGGCAGCCCACCGCGGTTACAGCCGGGTGTACCTGACCACCGGCCCGCGGCAGCCCGAGGCCAAATATCTCTATCTGAACTCCGGCTACGAGCCGCAGTTCGACCTGGCCGCGGATCCCGAAACCATCAAATTCCTGGCTTTCACGAAAGATCTGGAGCCGCGCGGCTAAGCTATCGGCATGGCCATGAAATCCACTGCAGATAAAGTCGCCACCATCCAAAAGGGGTACACCTTGGAAGGCGCCACCATCGAGCTGGGAGCCGCCATCGTCGACGGCGAACTGCACAAGGATGCCCCCGTCCGGCTGCCTCTGGCCATGATGAACAGGCACGGGCTGGTGGCCGGCGCAACAGGAACGGGCAAGACCGTCACGCTGCACATGATGGCGGAGCAGCTGTCCTCTGCCGGGGTTCCGGTGTTCCTGGCCGACATCAAGGGAGACCTGTCCGGTCTGGCCACCGCGGCAACGGGCAACGAGAAACTCAAAGCGCGCACGGACAGCATCGGCCAGGCCTGGGCGGGCAGGACTTTCCCGGTGGAATTCCTGGCCCTCGGCGGGGACGGTAACGGCATCCCCGTCCGGGCCACCATCACGTCCTTCGGCCCCATCCTGCTCTCGCGCGTCATGGAACTCAACGACACCCAGGAATCCAGCCTGCAGCTGGTCTTCCACTTTGCAGACAAGAACAACCTGGAACTGATCGACCTCAAGGACCTCCGGGCCGTGATCCAGTTCCTCACCTCGGACGAGGGCAAGGACGAGCTCGAGGACCTGGGAGGCCTCTCCAAGGCGACGGCCGGCGTCATTCTCCGTGAATTGGTGACGCTTGAAGCGCAGGGCATGGAGGCCTTCTTCGGTGAGCCCGAATTCGATACCGCCGAACTGCTTCGCACGGCTCCCGACGGCCGCGGCGTCATCACCTGCCTGGAACTGCCCACGCTGCAGACCAAGCCCATGGTGTTCTCCACCTTCCTGATGTGGCTGCTCGCTGACCTCTTCGAGGACCTGCCCGAAGCGGGTGACCTGGACAAACCGAAGCTGGTCTTCTTCCTCGACGAGGCGCACCTGCTGTTCAACGACGCCTCCAAGGCGTTCCTGGAGGCCATCACCACCACCGTCCGGCTCATCCGGTCCAAGGGCGTGGGGATTTTCTTCGTCACCCAGACGCCGAAGGATGTTCCGGCCGATGTCCTGGGCCAGCTGGCCAACCGCATCCAGCACGCGTTGAGGGCCTTCACGCCGGAGGACGCCAAAGCCCTGAAAGCCACCGTGTCCACGTTCCCGGTGAGCGACTACGACCTCGAAGAGACACTCACGTCGGCCGGCATCGGCGAAGCCGTCATCACGGTGATGAACGAGAAGGGCGCCCCCACTCCGGTTGCGTTGACCCGGCTGCGGGCGCCGGAATCAGTGATGGGTCCCAGCACCGATGAGCTGGTCAAGAGCACCGCGGCCGGGTCCGCCCTGCTCCCCAAATACGGCACGGCGGTGGACAGCATCTCCGCCTACGAGAAGATCTCCGGAAAGTCCGCCACCAGCACCGGAGCTGCAGCCCCCGGCCAGCCGCCCACACCTTCCACAGGGGTGTTCGTGCCCAACAGCCCCGTTCCCGGAACCATGGACCAGGCCGCCGTTGACGCCGACGCCCGCCGCATTGAGGAAGAAATCCTGGGCCGGCCCAGCAGCAGGCCGGCTCCGGCGCCGGAACGGGCCCGGCGTGCGGAGCGCACAGCGCCCCCGGCCCCGCAGGAATCAGGCGGAGGAATGGTGGGCGACCTCGCCGGGGCCCTGGGCGGCGCGCTCGGCGGTGGCCTCAAAAGCATGGCCCGCTCGCTCGGAACCCAACTGGGCCGGGAGCTGTTGCGGGGCGTTTTCGGCACCTCCGCCAGGCGCCGCCGTTAAGGGCGGCAAGCCGCCGTCGTACTGTCCGGCAGCAGCCGGGCGGTGTCACAAGGGACGGCCTCCACACCTGCTTTCAGGCGCCTTGCAGGTAACGTAAGGTGCGTGCAGATGAGTCAAGCGTTGGTGAGGATCGCGGCCGGGTGGCTGTTGGGCCTTATGCTTGCCATCGCCGGAGCCGTCGTGGCGGTCAACCTGGTGAACGCCTCAGTGGCTGGTCCCGAGCAGCCCGTGCGCGAATATCTGGACGCTTTGCAGAAGGGCGAGGGCGAAAAAGCGCTGGGTCTCCTGCGCGCTTCCGTGCCGCAGAGCGACGCCGCCATGCTCGACGGAACAGCGCTCCAGACGGCCGCTTCCCGCGTCACCAACGTGAAGTTCGGTGAGACCCAGGAGCGTCCCGGAAACCAGGTCATGGTCCCCATGGAGTACACCATCGACGGCAGCAGGCTGAGCACCGAGTTCCTGCTGGAGCGGACCGGGACCGAATGGCTCTTCTTCAACAAGTGGGCGTTCGTGCCGGCATCGCTGCCTGTCCTGGAAGTCACCGTGGTCAACTCCAGCCAGGCCACGCTCAACGGCGTCCCGGTGAACATGCCCAACGGCCGCAATTCCTTCGCCGTCTTTTATCCCGGCGAGTACGAGGCCAGCCTGAACGGCGAATACTTCGCAGCTCCGGCCAGCCGTGCCACGGTGTCCGGCCGCGACGTTCCCACGGCCCCGCTGAGCCTCCTGACGGAAGCCACCCAAGGGCTGAAGGACGCCGTGGGCTCCAAGGTCAAGGAATTCCTGGACACCTGCGCTGCGGCGGCCGTGAAGGAACAGAAGCTCCAGCCCGACTGCCCGTTCTACCACGCCACGTTCAACCGGGTGACGCCGGGAACCATCAAATGGAGCATAAGCGAGTACCCGAAGGTGTCCATTGAGCCCTTCGGTGGCCGCTGGGTGGTGGCCCCGCTGGACGGGAAGGCCCGGTTGGAGGCCCAGCAAACGGACCTGTTCAGCGGCGCCGTGACCGACCTGAACGTGGAACACGACTTCAGCTTCACCACGCGGCTCGACGTCGACGGCGACACCATCACGGTCACCCCGCTCCTGAGCTACTAGGCTGCCGGCGGCTCCTTGGCTGGTGGCGCACGTCGTCCCTGACAGAACTGGCCCGGCTCCCAACCCCAGGGGGTCGAAAGCCGGGCCAGCTCAACATCCATGGACGGCGGGGCCTCAGTCCATTCCGCGGAGGTCCAGGACCAGCTCACTGTCGCCGTCGGCCTGCAGGACCACCGGGATGCCCCAGTCCTGCTGGTACAGGTGGCACGCCGCGTGATCGGGGATCTCGCCGTCGGCCGTTTCGGGGCCGTCACAGGCCGCGGCGCGCGCCGTAATGTGCAGTATGCCCTCCGGAACGTCGGAGGAGAGCTCCAGCGTCCGCCGCAGCCCCACTGACGTGCCGCCGCCGGCAACCAGCAGCTCGGGCGGGGTGGAGGAGATCTTCAGCTGCGTGGGGTCGCCCCAGCGATCGTCGAGCTTCTGCCCGGTGGGCGCCGTGAAGCGGACCGTGAGCTCCAGCGTGCCGGGGGCAACGGGGCTCTTGGGACGGTGGGTCTGCACTGCGCCCTCGTCCACCTGCTGCGCTTCCTTGGGGATGGGCACGTAGACCAGTTGGTGCTTGTTTGCTTCCACCACCACCAGCAGCGGCTCAGAGCCGGCCACGTGCGTGTGGTCCACAATCACGTCGGACGGCTCGGACAGCCCCCGCGCAAGGGTGGACACGGTTCCGGTCGCGGGGTCGTAGCGGCGGACGGCGCCGTTGTAGGTGTCGGCAATCGCCACGGAACCGTCGGGCAGCACGGTGACGCCGAGCGGGTGCTGCAGCCGCGCCTCAGCGGCCGGTCCGTCGCGGAAGCCGAAGTCGAACAGGCCCTTGCCGACGGCGGACTCCACGGTGACCGTACCGTCGTCGTCAATCACCAGTTTGCGCAGCGCGGACGTCTCGGAGTCAGCCACCCAGATGTTGCCGTCGGCGTCCTCGGCCAGCCCGGACGACTGGGCGAACCAGGCTTCGTGGGCGGGGCCGTCCAGGAGGCCCTCCAGCCCGTTGCCGGCCACGATGGACACGACGCCGGACAGGGGGTCGAAGCTGAAGATCTGGTGGACACCGGCCATGGCGACGACTACGGCGTTGAGCTTGGCGGACCACACCACGTCCCACGGCGAGCTCAGCGCAACGTCCAGGGGATGGTCGCCGAGCCGTCCGGTGAAGCCGGCCGCGTCCTCGTCCACGCGTGCAGGCCCTGTTTCCAGCAGGCGCTGCACGCCGCTGCCGACGAGTGTGGTGACGGTTCCGTCCGCGAGGGACAGCCCGCGCAGGCGGTGGTTGACGGTGTCGGCAATCACGACGTCGTAGCCGGTCTTCGCTGCCACGTCTTCCGGCAGGAGGACAAGGCCCTGCGGCTCGTTGAACTGAGCGGTGGGCTTGACGGAGTCGACGTCGGAGCCGGGGCCGTCAGCGTGGCCCTTGGTCCCGGAGCCGTAGGTGCGCAGCACCGTGTGGAAATCAGTGTCCAGCTCTACCAGGCGGTGGTGACCGGTGTCCGTGACCAGCCAGGAGCCGGCGTCGGGAGTGTTGGCGTCGGCCTCCGCACTGGCTGGCTTTCCGGCAGAGGTTCCGCGGCCTGCGGGGAGGAAGAGTGCTTTGCCCGGGAACCGCAACGTGCCCGACGTCGGCTCCGGCGCCACGTACGGGCCGTTGCCGCGGTGCAGGGTCCCCTTCGCCTCGTGCTCGGCGATGAGTTCCGGGATCAGCACGGATAGGCCGTCAGCGTGGCCTTCGCCGGACAGGTGGGCCACGATGTAGCCCTCGGGGTCGATGACGACCAGCGTGGGCCAGGCGCGGGCCGTGTAGGCCTTCCAGGTTTCCAGCTCGGGATCGTCCAGGACCGGGTGGTGGATCTCGTAGCGCTCCACAGCGGCGGCAAGGGCAACGGGATCGGCCTCGTGCTCGAACTTCGGGGAGTGCACGCCCACGGTCACCAGGACGTCGGAGTACTTCTCTTCGAGAGGGCGCAACTCGTCGAGCACGTGCAGGCAGTTGATGCAGCAGAAGGTCCAGAAATCCAGGAGCACGATCTTGCCGCGCAGGGCTTCGAGGTCCAGGGACTTCCCGCCGGTGTTCAGCCAGTTACGGCCCACCAGTTCGGAGGCGCGGACCCGGAGGTGGGTGCGTACGGTTTCGCTCATCAGCGTCCTTCCAGCTTTGAGTTGCGTTCAGCCAGCTTGGCGTCGCGTTCAGCCAATTTGGCAAACATATCGTTGTAAGCAGTGAGATCGGCGTCGTTATTCCTGTCGGCCGCCCGGTCGGTCCGTTTGGACTCCCGGTCGTCGGAGCGCGACCACATCACGGCGACACCGATGGCCACCAGGAGGGTGGGTACTTCACCGATTCCCCAGGCCACTGCGCCGCCCATCTGCTGGTCCAGCAGCGCAGACGGCCCCCAGGCCCGGCCCAGGTTGCCGAAGTAGTCCGCGGCCAGCAGTCCGGTGCCGCCCATGATCGCTACGCCGAAGAAGGCGTGGAAGCCCATGGTGGCCAGCAGGAGCACCAGGCGCATGGGGTAGGGCGCGCGGCGGGGAAGCGGATCGGTACCGATCATGCTCAGGACGAAGATGTAGCCGGTGAGGGCGAAGTGCAGGTTCATGAGTTCGTGGCCCACGTGGTCCCGCATGGCGTAGCCAAAGGCGTCCGAGTAGTAGAACAGCACAATGGAGCCCGCGAAGTTGGCGGCGGCGAACAGCGGGTGCGTGACCAGTTGGGAGAGCCTGGAGTGCACAAACAACAGCAGCCACTCACGGATACCGCGTGACCCGTCGCCGCGTGCCGGCAGGGCCCGCAGCGCGAGCGTCACGGGGGCACCGAGCACCAGGAAGATCGGAGCCACCATGGTGAGCGCCATGTGGTCCACCATGTGCGCGGAAAAGAGCACCCGGCCGTAGACCGACGGCGGGCCGGACGTGATGTAGGTGAGCACCAGGAGCCCGATCACCCAGTTGACGGTGCGGAACCAGAACCATTTGTCACCCCGGCGCCGGACCTTGGCTACGCCGAGGACGTACGAAACCAGGCCAAACACAGCGAGGGCGATCCACAGCCAGTCCAGGCGCCATTCCGTAAGCCAGCGTTCCGGGGTCAGCTCGGGCGGCAGTTCATAGCCGGAGAGGATGAAGGCCGGGGACGCGTCCGGGGCGAACGTGGTGGGCTGCGGCGGGGCCGAGCGGCCCAGGGCGACGGCGATGCCGGACGTTGCGCCCATGATCAGCAGTTCGGCAATGACCAGCTGCCACAGCACCCGACGGGCGGACAGGGCGGCGCCCTTGCGGTGGAGCTGCGGGATAACCCACTGGCGGTGCATGAGGCCGATGCCGCCGAGCATGAGCGTGGCCACGGCCTTGGCCAGCACCATTTGCCCGTACGCGGATCCGAACAGATCGTGCCAGCTGGTGATCCGGATGCTCGCGTTGATGACACCGGAGGCGAAGACCAGCACGAAGGCGAATCCGGCCAGGGAGGAGAACCGGCGGAGCGTGGGCTCGGTGATGTCTGCCTTGGCGCTGGTGTTGCCTCCGGTCAGGATGCCGGACAGGACGGCCAGCATGATGATCCCGCCCACCCATGCGGACACGCCGACCAAGTGCAATGCCAGGGAGTTGATGGCGCCTTCATGGTCGCTGGAGCTCGAGGAGTGGCCGATCAGCGCGATGGGCACCATGCCCACGAGCGACAGCACAAGGGTGAGGGCCAGCCCGGTCAGGGAACGCACACCAAACAGCGCGGTGGTAACGACGGCAGCCACGATGGTGACGGCAAGCCACGCGCGTCCGGTCTCGATGTCCGTCATGAAGTAGACCAGAGCACGCGTGAACTCGGCGTCCCCGGAGAGGGACTGGCCTGCCACGTCCGAGTAGGTCAGCACCAGCACCGCTATCGCGGACAGCGTCCACGCAGCGCCGGCAGCCGCCGCCACGGCCAGTGCCCGGGAGAACGCCGGGTGCTCCGGGGTGCTGGTGTCCTTGGACCGGGAACCGTTGGCGTTGCGCGGCAGGATACCGACGGCGAAGATCAGGCCGCCGATCACTGTAGCCAGGGAGACGTTGTGGAGGGCCTTGCTGATGGGGAGCCCCCAGCGGATCAGGGCTCCGGGGTCGGACACCTCGCGTGCGGCGGCCGCTCCCGAGAACAGGAGCGCTGCTGCAAGGCCCAGGAAGAGCGCTGCCACGCCCGCGAACTGCCACGGCCGGGAAATGCCCGCAGCGCCGCCAGCTGCCCCGGTCTTTCCCGGGTGGGGGGAAGGCTGCGGAAGGGTGGGGCGGGATTTTGCTGCTGAGGGCACCTATCCATTGTCCGCTACGGGTGCCTGCGCCGCGAATCGGAGGGTTGGCTGCTGACTGGCGTGATTGCGGTTAAAGCAAAGGGAGCGGCAACCCTGAGGTTGCCGCTCCCTTTCAAGCGTTGGACGCCGGATGCTACTTCTTGGAGACAGCAGCCTTCAGCTTGGAGCCAGCGGTCAGCTTGACGCTGTGGCCAGCGGCGATCTGGATGGTCTCGCCGGTCTGCGGGTTGCGGCCGGTACGGGCTGCACGGTCGGTGCGCTCAACTGCGAGCCAGCCCGGGATGGTGATCTTCTCGCCCGCGGCGACAGAGGTCTCGAAAACCTCGAACAGTGCATCCAGCACGGAGTTGACGGCTGCCTGGCTGGTGCCGGCCTTGCCTGCTACCTCTGAAACAAGTTCACTACGGTTCTTAGCCATTGATGTCCTCCTGGACGGTCATGATTTCTGGAGCCTGCACGCGGCATGCGTACAAGCCACTGTTCGAAAACTTACCAGCTTGCCGCGGTCAGGTCCGCAAATTCCGCGTGTTTCCGGCATTTTTTGAGGTAAATCACCGGTTTTGAGGCCTTTCGAGCCCTTATTTCGCCATCAGCGGACGCTCCCCCTTCTTCCCCGGCGAACGGTCGGGCAACCTCTTCAGCGTCCGCCGACCCCCTCCGCTATCCGCCAGGCGGACGCTTCCTCACTTTTTGCGGGAGAATCCCGGACGCTCTCTCAGTTTCCGGTGAGTTTACGACGGCGGTGCGGGGTTTGGGTGCCCGGCCGGTCTTTGCAGGGAGTGAGAGAGCGTCCGCCGAAAGGGCCCGGGATGTGAGAGAGCGTCGGGGTTTTCGGTGCAGGATGTGAGAGAGCGTCCTGGTGTTCCGTGATTCGGTGGGGGCGGTTGAACGGGTTTTTTGGGGGGGGTGGTTAAAGTGGGAGAGCCTCCAGACTGTGTCTGGAGGCTCTCGACCTAATGGTTGTCCGGCGGTGACCTACTCTCCCACACCCTCCCGGGT